>NZ_JBUDHV010000007.1:181380-251238 GCF_054956795.1 Streptomyces sp. SYSU D01066-1
CGGGAGAGTCCGGCTCTCCCGCCCCGCGGCGGTGTGTTCGCCCCAGCGCCGGCCGTCAGCGCTGGTCGTCGCCCTCGGTGGCCTCGTCCTCGGCCTGCTTGGCCTCCACCTCGGGGTCGAGCGACGCCCCGCTGCCGTCCACCGACGTCAGCCGGCCAGGCTCCGGGACCTCCGTCGCCTCCGGCGGCTCGACCAGCCAGTCCGGGTTGGCCTGCTTGTCCCACCACTTCCACGCGGCGAAGGCGCCGCCGGCCACGAGACCCAGGACCGCCAGCACCCGGACGGCCCGGCCGGCCTTCGCCCGCCGCTCGTGCTTGCGGGCCAGCTTCCGGATCTCCTCGGCCGAGACCTGACCGCGCAGCGCCGCCAGCGCGGCGGCACCGCGCAGCGCCGCCTCGTCCCGGACGGGAGCGGCCGCCGCCACCACCTGCTCGATCTTGGGCCGGGAGTACTCGGCCGCCTGCCGGGCGGCGATACGGGCACGCAGGGCGGCCTCATGGGCGGCCAGGTCCACCTTGGGCGGCACATGCGAGAGGGCCTGCTCCAGCCGTGGCGCGACATGCGCGCCGTACTGCAGCCGCGCCTGATCGGCGGCCAGAGACACCTTGGGCGCCAGCCGTACGCGCGCCTCGTGTGCGTAGTGCGCAGCCCTGTCCTTGGCCGTGTCGGCGTAGGGCGCCACCACTTCCGCGGCGTGCAGCACGCTGTCCTTCGCCGAACCGGTCGCGGCGCGCACGCTGTCGATGCGGGTCACGGGTTCCTCCTCCTCGGTGGCGTACGGTAATTCGACTTTCCACCCTTTTACGGATCATGCCTGTCGGCACACCGACGGGCATGTGAGAGCGGGCATCCGGGTCATGACGAGCGGCACCGGAAGACGCTCCACGGGTGATCCACCGCGATAGCGGGTGAATACGGGGCAACGGGAGCTTGCCGTCGACAATGCCACGGATCGCCGCGCACCGCCCCCAGCACGGGAGTACTCGGCCGGATTTCCGCAAGCGACACGCGCTGAAGAGGGACAACGACCGGTCGCTGGGCGACGCGCGCGGCCGGCCGTGCGAGGATCGGGGAGTCACAAGGAAGACAACGGAAGGCAGATCGTGGCTGAGCAGCTTTACGCCACCCTGAAGACCAACCACGGCGACATCAACGTCCGGCTCCTGCCGAACCACGCCCCCAAGACGGTCAAGAACTTCGTCGAGCTCGCCAAGGGCGAGCGCGAGTGGACTCACCCGGCCACCGGCCAGAAGTCCACGGACAGGCTCTACGACGGGACGGTCTTCCACCGGGTGATCAGTGGGTTCATGCTCCAGGGCGGCGACCCGCTGGGCAACGGCACCGGCGGTCCCGGTTACCAGTTCGAGGACGAGTTCCACCCGGACCTCGCCTTCGACAAGCCCTACCTGCTGGCCATGGCGAACGCCGGTCCGGGCACCAACGGCTCGCAGTTCTTCATCACCGTCGCCCCGACGACGTGGCTGAACCGCAAGCACACCATCTTCGGTGAGGTCGCCGACGAGGCCAGCCAGAAGGTCGTGGACTCCATCGCCACCACGCAGACCAACCCGCGCACCGACCGCCCGGTGCAGGACGTCGTCATCGAGACGGTCGTCGTGGAGACCCGCGAGGGCTGAGCCACCCCCGCCGGCGCCGGCGCGACCGGCCGCCACGGGAACCTGACGCCCCGCTCATCCGTAGGGATGGGCGGGGCGGGCGCATTCACACGACGACGGAGGGGACACCTCATGGACCAGGCAGCGGGAGGCACTCCACAGGAGGCGGCCGGGTCACCGCCGACCTGCTACCGCCACCCGGACCGCGCCACCGGCGTCCGCTGCACCCGCTGCGAGCGCCCGGTCTGCCCCGAGTGCATGATCGACGCCTCCGTCGGTTTCCAGTGCCCCGACTGCGTCCGCGGCGGCTCCGGCACCGGCCACGCCCCCGCCGCGAGCCGGCCCCGCACCCTCGCGGGCGGCACCGTCACCGCGGACCCCAAGCTGACCACCAAGATCCTGGTCGGTCTCAACCTCGCGTTCTTCCTGGTCCAGCTCACCGTCGGCGACCGCTTCACCGAGCGGTTCGAACTCATCGGCCAGGCCTACGTACCGCTGCTCGGCTCCGTCGAGGGCATCGCCGAGGGCCAGTGGTACCGCCTGCTCACCGCGGTGTTCCTGCACGGCAGTTACCTCCACGTCATCTTCAACATGCTGAGCCTGTGGTGGATCGGCGGTCCCCTGGAAGCGGCCCTCGGCCGGGCCCGCTACCTCGCGCTCTACGTCCTGTCCGGACTGGCGGGCAGCGCCCTCACCTATCTGATCGCCGCGCCCAACCAGCCCTCGCTCGGCGCCTCCGGTGCCGTCTTCGGCCTCTTCGGCGCCACCGCGGTGCTGATGCGCAGGCTGCGGTACGACATGCGGCCGGTCATCGCCCTGCTGGCGATCAACCTGATCTTCACCTTCAGCCCGGGCTTCAACATCGCCTGGCAGGCCCACGTCGGCGGCCTCGTCGCCGGTGTGGTGATCGGGTACGCCATGGTCCACGCCCCGCGGCAGCGGCGCTCGCTCGTCCAGTACGGGACCTGTGCGCTGGTGCTGGTGATCGCGCTCGCCCTGGTCCTGATCAGAACGGGACAGCTCACCTGAGCGCTGGTTGTCCACATCGGTGCCGGATCTTGTGCACAGGGCGTGGGAACGTGTACGCCCCCTGTCACCGGCCCGCGTTACCGCAGGTCAGCCGGGGGCGAACGCGCTTTCGGTTACTAGTGTGACTGTCGTACCGGCGTCAACGTCCAGCAAGTTATCCACAGATTGTCGTTTCTTTTCCCCAGCGTGTGGACAGCCCCTGTGGATAACTCGGTGGACAGTCGCGGGCGGCACCGCGCTCAGCGGGACGCGGGCGTCACTTCCACTGCGTGGAGACGCCGAACCCGGCGGCGATGAAGCCGAAGCCCACCACGATGTTCCAGTTGCCCAGGCTCTCCACCGGCAGCGAGCCGTCGGTCACGTAGAACACCACGATCCAGGCGAGGCCGATGAGGAACATGGCCAGCATGACGGGGGCGACCCAGGCACGGCTGTTCAGCTTGATGCTCGTCGACTGCTTCGCCGGCGGCGGCGTGAAATCGGCCTTCTTGCGGATACGTGACTTCGGCACGAGGGTCTCTCCTGTCGATGCGCTGCGTGGCCGCGCAGGGAACTGGGTCCGGGCGTCCGTTAGCGTAGTGCTTCCGCGGCGCCGAAGGAGATAAGGGTACGTTGAGCAATCCTGCCGACTCCTCCCAGGCCGGTCCCGGTCCTGCCCGCCGGCACCGTTTCCGGCCGGTACGGGCGCTGACCGCGGCCGTCTTCGCGCTCGCCGGGCTGATCTTCTTCACCAGCTTCGACACGGCCAAGGGCACCGACATCCGCACCGACGACTCCCTGCTGAGGCTCTCCGACCTCATCCAGGAGCGCAGCCGGGACAACGGGGCGCTGGACGAGTCCAACGCCGCCCTGCGCGACGACATCGAGGCCCTCGCCGAGCGCGACGACGGCAGCACCGGGGCGGAGGACGACAAGCTCGCCGCGCTGGAGCGGAGCGCCGGCACGCAGGAGCTGAAGGGCGAGGCGCTCACGGTCACCCTGGACGACGCCCCGCCGGACGCCACCGCCAAGCTGCCCGGTTACCCCGAGCCGGAGCCCGACTACCTGGTGATCCACCAGCAGGACCTGCAGGCCGTGGTGAACGCGCTGTGGCAGGGCGGCGCCCGGGGCATCAAGGTCATGGACCAGCGGCTGATATCCACCAGCGCCGTGCGCTGCGTGGGCAACACGCTGATCCTCCAGGGCCGCGTCTACTCACCGCCGTACAAGGTCACGGCGGTCGGCGACCCGGAGAAGCTGAAGGAGGCGCTGTCGGCGTCCCCGGCGATCCAGAACTACATGGTGTACGTCAACGTCTACGGACTCGGCTGGAAGGTCGAGGAGGACGGCGCGGTGACGCTGCCCGGCTACTCGGGCGCGGTGGACCTGCACTACGCCGAGCCCGTGGAGTGACCGCCCCCCGCGCACCGGCATCCGCCAGCCGCCGTGGCTTTCCTGCGGCCTGAGCCGAACGGCAGGCCCTAGTCTGGTGGTGTACGGCGTGATTCTGGTGCCGTGGTGCGACGGAAGGGACGGCATGTACGGCTGGATCTGGCGGCATCTGCCGGGAAACGTGTGGGTGAAGGCGTTGCTCTCCCTGGTGCTCGTCGTGGCCGTGGTCTACGTCCTGTTCCAGTACGTCTTCCCGTGGGCCGAGCCGCTGCTTCCCTTCAACGATGTGACGGTGGACAACCAGTGAGTGCGCGGATTCTCGTCGTCGACAACTACGACAGCTTCGTCTTCAACCTGGTCCAGTACCTGTACCAGCTGGGCGCCGAGTGCGAGGTGCTGCGCAACGACGAGGTGTCCACGGCGCACGCCCAGGACGGCTTCGACGGGGTGCTGCTGTCGCCGGGGCCGGGCGCCCCCGAGCAGGCCGGCGTCTGCGTGGACATGGTCCGGCACTGCGCGGCGACCGGGGTGCCGGTCTTCGGGGTCTGCCTCGGCATGCAGTCGATGCAGGTGGCCTACGGCGGCGTGGTGGACCGGGCGCCGGAGCTGCTGCACGGCAAGACCTCGCCGGTCGAGCACGGGGGCAGGGGCGTCTTCGCGGGCCTGCCCTCGCCCTTCACGGCGACGCGCTACCACTCGCTGGCCGCCGAGCCGGTGACGGTGCCGGCCGAGCTGGAGGTGACCGCCCGCACGCCCGACGGGATCGTGATGGGGCTGCGGCACCGGGAACTGCCCGTCGAGGGCGTGCAGTTCCATCCCGAGTCGGTGCTGACCGAGCACGGACACCTGATGCTGGCCAACTGGCTGGCGGAGTGCGGCGACGAAGGCGCGGTGGCGAGGTCCGCGGGGCTCGCCCCGGTGGTGGGCAGGGCCACGGCGTGACCGCGCTGCGCCCCGAGCGGGAGTCCGGCGCCGAGGTGCCCGGGGGATCGTTCGCGGACGCCCCGGCGCACGGTGACGCCGGCCCCGCGGGGACCCCGTACGGGCAGGAGCCGTACGGGGACCCGGGGGCGCCCGGGGGCGGCGGCCGGTACGGCGACGAGACGGTGGCGCTGCGGGTGGTGGACCCGGCGGCGCGGACGAACGCCGAGCGGGCCCCCTCCGCGCCGGCCCCGGGCGGTACCCCCTCCGCGCCCGCTCCGGGCGGCCGTGCGGCCCGCAGGAAGGCCGCCAGACGGCGTCAGGGCGGCCGTGGGGCCTCGCGCAGGGCCTCGGGGGCTTCGGGCGCCGCCAGGGCGTCCGCGGGCCCCGTGGAGCCGCAGGGGGGCGACGAGGGTCCGAGAGCGCCCCTCACGCGGGTGGAGGCGCGGCGGCTGGCCCGGGCGCGCAAGCCGAGCCCGGCGACGGTCGCGAGCCGGGTGATCGGCGAACTGTTCATCACCACCGGCGTGCTGATGCTGCTGTTCGTCACCTACCAGCTGTGGTGGACGAACGTGCGGGCGCAGGCGCAGGCCGACAGGGAGGCGAGCAGCCTCCAGGACGGCTGGGCCGACGGCGAGCGCGCCCCGGGGACCTTCGAGCCGGGACAGGGCTTCGCGCTGCTGCACATCCCCAAGCTGGACGTCGTGGTGCCGATCGCCGAGGGCACCAGCAAGGAGAAGGTGCTCGACCGGGGCATGGTGGGGCACTACGCCGAGGGCGCGCTGAAGACGGCGATGCCGGGCGACCGGACCGGCAACTTCGGGCTCGCCGGCCACCGCAACACCCACGGCGAGCCGTTCCGGTACATCAACAAGCTCCAGCCGGGCGATCCGATCGTCGTGGAGACGCAGGACGACTACTACGTCTACAAGATGGCGTCGATCCTGCCGGTGACGTCGCCGAGCAACACCAGCGTGCTGGACCCGGTCCCGCAGCAGTCGGGGTTCACGGGGCCCGGCCGCTACATCACGCTCACCACGTGCACGCCGGAGTTCACCAGCAAGTACCGGATGATCGTGTGGGGCAAGATGGTCGAGGAACGGCCGCGCAGCAAGGGCAAGCCGGACGCACTCGTCGATTAAGGGCAGATGACCAGTGGCAGCGACCACCGATACCGAGCACGACCCCGAAGAGCAGGCCGGCACGCCCGGTTCCGCGGAGCCGGCGTCGCCCCGTCCGCGCGGTCGCGGCCGGATCGCGCCGGCCGTCGGTGTCTTCGGTGAACTCCTCATCACGGCGGGCCTGGTGATGGGCCTGTTCGTCGTCTACTCCCTGTGGTGGACGAACGTCATGGCGGACCGCGAGGCGGACCGGCAGGGCGACGAGGTCCGGGACGACTGGGCACGGGGCGGGGAGGGCACGGGCGGCCCGGCGGAGTTCGACACCAAGGCCGGCATCGGCTTCCTGCACGTCCCGGCGATGGGCAAGGGCGAGATCCTGGTCGAGAAGGGCACCTCGATGAAGGTCCTGAACGACGGCGTCGCCGGCTACTACACCGACCCGGTCAAGGCGGAGCTGCCCACGACCGGCAAGAAGGGCAACTTCTCGCTCGCCGCCCACCGGGACGGGCACGGCGCCAAGTTCCACAACATCGACAAGATCGAGAAGGGTGACCCGATCGTCTTCGAGACGAAGGACACCTGGTACGTCTACAAGGTCTACGGCATCCTGCCCGAGACCTCGAAGTACAACGTCGAGGTCCTCGGGAAGGTCCCGCAGGGGTCCGGCAAGAAGAAGGCCGGGCACTACATCACGCTGACCACGTGCACGCCGGTCTACACGAGCCGCTACCGGTACATCGTGTGGGGCGAGCTGGTGCGCACCGAGAAGGTGGACGACGAGCGGACGGTGCCCGAGGAACTGCGCTGAGCGGCGAAGACGGCGAGAGCCCCGGTCCGCGGAACGCGGACCGGGGCTCTCGCCGTGGTGGCGGGCGGCGGGCGTCAGCCGCCGAAGCTGTCCCACCAGTTGCTGCTGTCACCGTTGCCGTTGCCGTTGCCGTTGTTGCCGTTGTCGTCGTCGGTCGCCGCAGTGGCGACCAGGCTGACCTTGTCGCCCTTCTTGACCTGAGTGTTCTCGGTCGGGTTGCTCGCGACGACGGTGGCGTCGTCCTCCTGCGAGCCCGCGATGCCCGACAGTTCGAGGCCGGCCCCCGACAGGACGTCCTTGGCCTCGGCGACCGTCATGCCGGTCACCTTCGGCATCGCGAACGACGTCTCCTCGGCCGGGGCCTTGGCGATCTTCACGTCGACCGTGCTGCCGCGGTCCACGTCGGTGCCCGGGGCGAGCCCCTGCTCGAAGATCTTGCCCTCCTCCTGGGCGGTGGACTCCTCGGTGGTCTGGGTGCCGAGGACCAGGCCCTTGGCCTCCAGGACGTTCTTGGCCTCGGCCGGCGTCTTGCCCGTGACGTCGGGCACGGTCACCTGGGCCGTCTCCTTGGCCACGGTCAGGGTGACGGTGGAGCCCTTCTGCTTCGAGGTGCCGCCCGCGGGGTCCTGGGAGAGGACCGTGTCCGGCGTCGCGGTGGACTCCTGGGTCTTCTGCTCGACCTCGAAGCCCGCCTCCTTCAGCTCGGCCTCCGCGTCGTCGTAGCTCTGTCCCTCGACGTCGGGCACCTCGACCTTGGGGGCGCCGGTGGAGACCACCAGGTTGATGGTCGCGTCCTTGTCGACCTCGGCGCCGGCCTTCGGGTCCTGCGTGCAGATCTTGCCCTTGGGCTCCTCCTCGCAGGAGTCCTCGGTGAAGGCGACCTTCAGGTCCGCGTTGACGGCCTGCTGCTCGGCCTCCGCCTTGGTCTGGCCGACGAAGTTCGGCGCGCTGATCGTGCCGTCGTCGCCGCCGCCCCCGCCGAACAGCTGCCGGCCGATCAGGATCGCGCCGACCAGCACCAGGACGCCCGCGACGGCCAGCACGATCGTGGAGGTGTTGGACTTGCGCTTGGACGGGCGGCGCCGGTCGGGGCGCTCGTCGTAGCCGTAGCCGCCGTCGTCCGGGTTCATCGGCGGCAGCATCGAGGTGGCGGCGGCGCCGGAGTCGGAGCGCAGGGCCGTGGTCGGCTGGTCGTCGGGGTAGCCGCCGTAGCCGACGGCGCCCATCGCGGCGGTGGCGGCGACGGGCTGGCCGTCGAGGCAGGCCTCGATGTCCATGCGCATCTCGTCGGCCGACTGGTACCGGTAGTCCGGGTCCTTGGTCAGCGCCTTCAGCACGATCGCGTCCATCTCGGGCGTGATCTCGGGGTCGAAGACGCTGGGCGGCTGCGGCTCCTCCCGTACGTGCTGGTAGGCGACGGCCACGGGCGAGTCACCGACGAAGGGCGGGCGGACGGTCAGCAGCTCGTACAGGAGGCAGCCGGTGGAGTACAGGTCGGAGCGGGCGTCGACCTGCTCGCCCTTGGCCTGTTCCGGGGAGAGGTACTGGGCGGTGCCGATGACGGCGGCGGTCTGCGTCATGGTCATGCCCGCGTCGCCCATGGCCCGGGCGATGCCGAAGTCCATGACCTTGACCTGGCCGTTGCGGGTCAGCATGACGTTGGCCGGCTTGATGTCGCGGTGGACGATGCCGGCGCGGTGCGAGTACTCCAGCGCCTGGAGGATGCCGATGGTCATCTCCAGCGTCCGCTCGGGCAGCAGCTTGCGGCCGCTGTGGAGCAGTTCGCGCAGGGTGGAGCCGTCGACGTACTCCATGACGATGTACGGGATGGAGACCCCGTCGATGTAGTCCTCGCCCGTGTCGTAGACCGCCACGATCGCGGGATGGTTGAGCGAGGCGGCCGACTGGGCCTCCCGGCGGAACCGGGCCTGGAAGGACGGGTCGCGCGCCATGTCCGCGCGGAGCGTCTTCACCGCCACCTGGCGCCCGAGCCGGGTGTCATGCGCGTGGTAAACCTCCGCCATGCCACCACGGCCGAGCACCGGGCCCAGCTCGTACCGGCCGCCTAGGCGACGCGGCTCTTCCATAGCTACCTACCAGCCCTCTCCGTCGGTCCCGACCGGCCTGCTTGTACGGTCGGAGGCTGCCGTCCGGCCTACGGTACCCGGCCCGCTCCGTGCGGCCTGGCCAAGCCCGGTAGCCGATACACGACCGGTATCGCAACGTGCGTCGATGCGAAGGGGACGTGACATGATTCACGTCCCGTTCAGCCTGTGGTCACTTCTTGCTGTCGACGACGGCCTTCATGACGTTCTTCGCGATCGGCGCCGCGAGGCCGCCGCCGGAGATGTCGTCCCGGTTGGCGTTCTCGTCCTCGACCACCACGGCGACGGCCACCGGCGAGCTGCCGTCGCTCTGCTTGGCGTAGGAGATGAACCACGCGTACGGGTTCTCGCTGTTGTCGACACCGTGCTGGGCGGTACCGGTCTTGCCACCGACGGTGACGCCGTCGATCTGCGCGTTGGTTCCCGTGCCGTCCTCGACGACCGTCTCCATGATCGACTGGAGGATCTGGGCGTTGTCCGCGGACAGCGGCTTGCTCAGCTCCTCCGGCTCGGTCTTCTCGAGGGTGTCCAGGTTGGGGGCCTGCAGCTCGTCGACCATGTACGGCTGCATCAGCGTGCCGTTGTTGGCGATCGCCGAGGTGACCATGGCCATCTGCAGCGGGGTCGCGGCGGTGTTGAACTGGCCGATGGAGGAGAGCGCGACCTGCGAGGGCTCCATGTCGTCGGAGAAGACCGAGGCGCTGGAGCGGACCGGGACGAACTGCTCCTCGGTGAAGCCGAACTTCTTGGCCATCTCCAGCATCTTGTCGTTGCCGAGGTCGGAGCCGATCTTGCCGAAGACCGTGTTGCAGGAGACCCGCAGCGCCTCACGCAGCGAGGCGTTCTCACAGGGCAGGTCGCCCTCGTTGGGCAGCGTCGTCGTGGTCCCCGGCATGGTCCAGGGCAGCGGCGAGTCGGTCTTCTCGTCGGCGCTCTCGTAGAGGCCGTTCTCCAGGGCCGCCGCGGCGGTGAGGACCTTGAAGGTGGAGCCGGGCGGGTAGACCTCGCGCAGGGCCCGGTTCAGCGTCGGGTCGTCCTCGTTGTTCTCCTTCAGCAGCGACTTCCACGCCTTGGCGTCGGCGTCGCTGCCGCCGGCGAAGGTCGAGGGGTCGTACGACGGGTAGGAGGCCAGCGCCAGGATCTTGCCGGTGGACGGCTCGATGGCGACGACCGCGCCCTTGCCGCCCTGCGCCTTCAGACCGTTGTACGCGGCCTTCTGCGCGGCGGCGTTGAGGGTGGTGACGACGTTGCCGCCCTCCTTCTTCTTCCCCGTGAGCATGTCCAGGGTGTTGCGGAAGAAGAGGCGGTCGTCGTTGCCGGTGAGGATGCCGTCGTTGATCGCTTCGAGCTGGGTGGCGCCGTACGCCTGGGAGACGAAGCCGGTGACCGGCGCCCACATGGCGCCGTTCTTGTAGGTGCGCTTGTACTCGAAGTCGCCCTCGGTGGTGGCGTGTCCGGTGATGGCCTTGCCCTCGACGATGATGTCGCCGCGCGGGGAGGCGTACCGCTCGATGAGGACGCGGCGGTTCTTGTCGTCGGTCTTGAGCTCGTCGGCCTTGACGTACTGGAGCCAGTTGTCGCGGAGCAGGAGGGTGAGGACCAGGAGGCCGCAGAAGAGCGCGATGCGGCGCAGGGGCTTGTTCACGGTCGGACCACCTGGGTCATCTCGGCGTCGGGGTTGGCGGGGGCGGGGGCCGGACGGCGCGCGGTGTCGCTGATGCGCAGCAGGACGCCGATCAGGGCCCAGTTGGCGATGACGGAGGAGCCGCCGTACGCCAGGAACGGCATCGTCATACCGGTCAGCGGGATGAGGCCCATGACGCCGCCGGCGACGATGAAGACCTGGAGCGCGAAGGCGCCGGAGAGGCCGATGGCCAGCAGCTTGCCGAAGGGGTCGCGGGCGGCGAGGGCGGTGCGCACGCCGCGCTCCACGATCAGCGCGTACAGCAGGAGCAGGGCCATCAGGCCGGCCAGGCCCAGTTCCTCGCCGAAGGTGGCGAGGATGAAGTCGGAGTTGGCGGCGAACCGGATGAGGTCGGAGTGGCCCTGGCCCCAGCCGGTGCCCAGGGTGCCGCCGGAGCCGAACGCCCACAGGGCCTGCATGGCCTGCTCGGAGTGGCCGACGACGCCCTGCTGGGAGAGCGTGTACTCGCGCATCGGGTCGAGCCAGGCGTCGACGCGCTGCTGGATGTGGGGCTCGAAGCTGGCCACGCCGACGGCGCCGACGGCGGACATCAGCAGACCGAAGACGATCCAGCTGGTCCGCTCGGTGGCGACGTACAGCATGATCACGAACATGCCGAAGAACAGCAGCGACGTACCGAGGTCGGTCTCGAAGACCAGGATGAGGATCGAGACGATCCAGACCACCAGGATCGGGCCGAGGTCGCGCCCGCGGGGCAGGTAGAGGCCCATGAAGCGGCGGCTGGCCAGGGCCAGGGCGTCGCGCTTCACCATCAGGTAGCCGGCGAAGAAGATCGCGAGGACGATCTTGGCGAACTCACCGGGCTGGATGGAGAAGCTGCCGACCTTGATCCAGATCTTGGCGCCGTAGATGTTCTGGCCGAGGCCCGGGACCAGCGGCAGCAGCAGCAGGATCAGCGCGCCGACCATGGAGATGTAGGTGTAGCGCTGCAGGACGCGGTGGTCCTTGAGGAAGATCAGGACCGCGAGGAAGAGGGCGATGCCCATCGCGGTGTACATCAGCTGCCGGGGCGCGGCGGTACCGGCCTGCTCGATGGACTGCAGCAGGTCGGACTGGTCCAGGCGCCAGATCGCGACGAGCCCGAGGCCGTTGAGGAGCGTGGCCAGGGGCAGCAGCAGGGGGTCCGCGTACGGGGCGAACTTGCGCACCACCAGGTGGCCCACGGCGGCCAGCAGGCCGAGGCCCAGGCCGTAGCTCAGCAGCCCGGCGGGGACCGCGTCGTTGATGGCGAGGCCCACGTTGGCGTAGGCGAAGACCGGGATGACGACGGCGAAGACCAGCAGCGCCAGCTCGGTGTTGCGCCGGCTCGGCGCTCCGATGGCGCCGATCGTGGACGTGTGGTGCGTCGGCGAGTTGGAAGTACTGCTCATCGTGTGACAGGGCCTCTCACGGCTTGCCTACTGCTCACCGCACCGCGAGACGACCTTCTGCTCTTCCTCCGAGAGGGTGGGGCCGGCATCGGGGGTGGGTGCGGTCGTGGACGGGGACGGATCGGGCGTCTCGGTGGTCCCGGACGTGGCCGACGCGGTGGGCGTCGGGCTCGCCTTGGACGTGAAGGAGACAGGGTCGGTTCCGGTGCCCCCGGCCTCGCCCTCGCCCGTCTTCGCGTTGCTCTCGTTCTGCGTGGTGCGCCGTTCGGCCTGCTTCTGGCAGGCGGAGGCCTGTACGGCCAGTTCCTCGATCTTCCGCCGGGCGTCGCTGAGGTCGCCCTCGGCGATGGTCTCCTCGACCGACTTCAGCTGGTACGGCGGCAGGTACTTGAGTTCGATCTCGGGGTGGTCCTTCTCCACCTTCGACAGCGACACCCAGGCCAGGTCCTGGCTGATGCCCCGGTAGAGGGCGACGTGGTCGTCCTTGGCACCGACGTAGTACTGGGTCTGGGTCCAGCGGTAGCCGCCGTAGAGCCCGCCGCCGATGACGGCGAGGGTCAGGACGGAGTAGAAGGATCTCTTCAGCCAGCGGCGGTTCTTGCGCGGCTTGGTGAAGTCCTCGTCGCCGTAGTCGAGTCCGTCGGCGGGGATGTAGCCGGTGGTGTCGCCGCTGCCGGGCGGGCCGAACTCGCCGCCGCCCCCGGCTCCCCGGCGGCCGAGCCCGGAGGCCCGCCCCGCCGGGGTCTGCATGATGCCGTTGTCGCCGAACTGCGCCTGGTTCTCGGCGACGGCGCCGACCACGACCGGGGTGTCGGAGAGCTGCCCGGAGAGGGTGTCCCCGGTGTCCAGGTCGAGGACGTCGGCGATGATCACGGTGATGTTGTCGGGGCCGCCGCCGCGCAGCGCGAGCTGGATCAGCTCCTGGACGGTCTCCTGGGGGCCCTGGTAGCTGGCGAGGGTCTCCTCCAGCGTCTGGTGGGAGACGACGCCGGAGAGTCCGTCGGAGCAGATCAGGTAGCGGTCGCCGGCCCGCACCTCGCGGATGGACAGGTCGGGTTCGACGTGGTCGCCGCTGCCCAGCGCGCGCATGAGGAGGGAGCGCTGGGGGTGCGTCCCGGCCTCCTCCTCGGTGATGCGGCCCTCGTCGACGAGGCGCTGCACCCAGGTGTGGTCCTGGGTGATCTGGGTCAGTACGCCGTCGCGCAGCAGGTAGGCGCGGGAGTCGCCGACGTGCACCATGCCGAGCCGCTGGCCCGTCCACAGCAGGGCGGTGAGGGTGGTGCCCATGCCTTCGAGGCTGGGGTCCTCCTCGACCATCTGCCGCAGCTGGTCGTTGGCGCGCTGCACCGCGGTGCCGAGGGAGGTGAGGATGTCGGAGCCGGGCACGTCGTCGTCGAGGGCGACGATGGTCGAGATCACCTCGGAGGAGGCGACCTCGCCGGCGGCCTGGCCGCCCATGCCGTCGGCGATGGCGAGCAGGCGCGGACCGGCGTAACCGGAGTCCTCGTTGCCCTCCCGGATCATGCCCTTGTGCGATCCGGCGGCGAAGCGCAGTGACAGACTCATGCGCACCTCGCCCGTCGGCTGCTCCGGGTACAGCCGGTCGTGTCGAGCCACACTGCCCACCCTCCGGTCGGGAGCGCGCCGGGGCCCGGGGTGCCGGCCGCCGCCGCGTGCTCGCTCCGCTCGCGCTCATTCATTGGTGTAGCACTACTTCCGCAGCTCGATGACGGTCTTGCCGATGCGGATCGGCTGGCCCGGTGCGATGGGCGTGGGCGTCGTCAGCCGGGACCTGTCCAGGTAGGTGCCGTTGGTGGAGCCGAGGTCCTCGACGATCCACTGGCCGTCGCGGTCCGGGTAGATCCTGGCATGGCGGCTGGAGGCGTAGTCGTCGTCCAGCACGATCGTCGAGTCGTGTGCCCGGCCGAGCGTGATGGTCTGGCCCTGGAGGGCCACGGTGGTGCCCGTGAGGGTGCCCTCGGTCACCACCAGTTTGGTGGGAGCGTTGCGGCGGCCCCGGCCGCCGCTCGGCTGCTGGCGCTGCGGCGCGGGCGCCTGTCGTGCGGCCTGCTGCCGGTCCCGCCCGGTGTCCCGGCGCTGGCCGCGCTGGGTGACGCGCGTACCGAACAGGTCGCTGCGGATGACCTGCACGGCCACGATCACGAACAGCCACAGTACGGCGAGAAAACCCAGCCGCATGACCGTGAGGGTCAGCTCTGACATTGCCCCCGGATCACCCTTCGGCTTGCCTGTAGATAACGGTGGTACTGCCCACGACGATCCGCGAGCCGTCGCGGAGCGTAGCGCGGGTGGTGTGCTGCCCGTCCACCACGATGCCGTTGGTGGAGCCGAGATCCTGGATCGTCGAGGGCGTTCCGGTCCGGATCTCGCAGTGCCGCCGGCTCACGCCGGGGTCGTCGATCCGCACGTCGGCCTCGGTGCTGCGGCCCAGCACGAGCGTCGCGCGGGAGATCTGGTGGCGGGCACCGTTGATCTCGATCCAGTGGCGGGTGCGTCCGCCGGGTGCGGCCGCGGGGACCGGCGCGGCCGGTGACCGCGGGGCGCTCGCGGGCTGCGGATACCCGTAGGCGCCGCCCGCGCCGCGGGCGCCGGGCGGCGCGGGCGGCATCGGCGGGGCCGGGGAGGGGGCCGCGGCGGGCGGGTAGCCGTAGCCGCCGGGGCGGCCGGCCGGTGGTGCGGGCGGCGCGGTGGCCGCGGCCGGGGACTGCGAGCTGGAGGAGGCCAGGGTGCGGCTGCGGACCCGGTACAGGCCGGTGTCGAGGTCGTCCGCCTTCTCCAGGTTGACCTTGATCGGTCCCATGAAGGTGTAGCGCTGCTGCTTGGCGTAGTCGCGCACCATTCCGGCCAGTTCGTCGCCGAGTTGGCCGGAGTAGGGGCTGAGGCGCTCGAAGTCGGGCGTGCTCAGCTCCACGATGAAGTCGTTGGGCACGACGGTGCGGTCGCGGTTCCAGATGGTCGCGTTGTTGTCGCACTCGCGCTGCAGCGCGCCCGCGATCTCCACGGGCTGTACCTCGGACTTGAAGACCTTCGCGAAGGTGCCGTTGACCAGACCTTCGAGACGCTGCTCGAACTTCTTCAGGACTCCCATGGGGCACCTCCTCCGTCGCTGCCGTCCTGTTCACTGCCCTGCGTACTGCTGCCTTGCGTACTGCTGCCCTGCGTACCGCGTACTTGGTACTGCTTACTGATCGTATCCACGCGCGGGTCGATCGGCTGGTTCCCCCTGTCGGGCCGGTCGAAGGGTGTCGACGCCTCTCGGAGTTCCCGCTGGAGCTCCTCTTCGAACGCCGCGGGACGCGCTGTCGCGCGTACTCCTGCCCAGGATCGTAGAGCCGCTCGACGACCAGTGTCCCGCACCGGGCTGTGGACCCGGCCCGCGCACGGGAGGACGTGCCGGACCGGTACGAGGTTGATACGTGAACGACCGGCCACCGGGACGTGTCCGGGGGTACCGCCGGGAGGGCGGGGGAAGGGATGTGAACCCACCCCCGCCAGCGTGCTAATGTTCTGCATGTCGGAAGGCGCCGGGCCGCGAGAAGCGGATCGGAGCCGGAGGACACACCCAATGCGCGGGTGGCGGAATAGGCAGACGCGCTGGATTCAGGTTCCAGTGCCCGCAAGGGCGTGGGGGTTCAACTCCCCCCTCGCGCACCAGACGGAAGCCCCGTAGGTCTCAGACCTACGGGGCTTCCGCGTTGTGCGGTGCGCGCATTGTCGCGCGGCTGTGAGGAAGGTCTCACCGCCGGGGGGCTGTGCGGGCGGGGCGGGGGGTAGCTTCGAGGCGCGTCGTCGGCGGTGCGTGGTCGGCGGTGCGTGGTCGATGCGCGGGCGGCGCGTGAGTGGTGGGCGAGTGGTGTGCGGGCGGCGCGTGAGCGGTGTGTGGGCGGTGTGCGAGAGGCGCGCGAGCGGTGTGCGGAGGCACGTCGGAGCAGGGCGTACGGGTCATGACGTACGGGCGATCGGGAGGGACCGGATGACCGGGCTGTCGGCCGGGGCGGGTGCGGAAGCGGCGGCCGGGGGCGGTCCGCAGGGGGCCGCCGCGGGGGACGGGGCGCGGGGGCCGGTCGGGACGGACGGGGAACGGATACCGGCCGTGCCGGGGTTCGCGCGGCGGCCTGCGGGCGGGGGCGGAGCCGGGACCGGGGCCTGGGGCGGTGACGCGAAGGCCGAGGGCAAGGCGCTGCGGCGGCTGGTGCCGCGGTCCGCGCACGCGACGCTCGACCTGGACGCCGGGCGGCCCGACGCGGTGCGCGCGGTCGAGGAGTCCGGCCGGGGCCGCATACCGGAGCTGGCCCCGATACGGGTGGGACGCATGGCGGCCACCCCCTTCGCCTTCCTGCGCGGCACGGCCGGTCTGATGGCCTACGACCTGGCACGGACGCCGATGACCCGGATCACGGCGCAGATCTGCGGGGACGCGCACGCGGCCAACTTCGGCCTGTACGGCGACGCCCGGGGCGGACTGGTCATCGACCTGAACGACTTCGACGAGACGGTCCGCGGTCCCTGGGAGTGGGACCTCAAGCGGCTGGCGGCGTCGCTGGTGCTGGCGGGCCGGGCGGCCGGGGCCGACGAGGACACCTGCCGCGAGGCCGCCCACGACGCGGCGGGCGCGTACCGGCGCACGATGCGGCTGCTGGCCCGGCTGCCGGTACTGGACGCCTGGAACGCCATCGCCGACGAGGCGCTGGTCTCCCACACCGACGCCCACGATCTGCTGGGCACGCTGGAGCGGGTCGCGCAGAAGGCGCGGAGCAACACCAGCGGGCGGTTCGCGGCCCGGTCGACCGAGGTGACGCGGGACGGCGGGCGGCGGTTCGTGGACGCCCCGCCGGTGCTGCGGCGGGTGCCGGACGCGGAGGCGGCGGTGGTCGCGGCGGCGCTGGAGGAGTACCTGACGACGCTGCCGGAGGACCGGCTCCCGCTGCTCGCCCGGTACGCGGTGCACGACGTGGCGTTCCGGGTGGTCGGCACGGGCAGCGTCGGGACCCGGTCGTACGTGGTGCTGCTCCTGGACCACCGGGGCGAGCCGCTGGTGCTCCAGGTGAAGGAGGCGCGGCCCTCCGCGCTGGTGCCGCATCTGGCGACGGCCGGCTACGAGGTCCCCGCGGCGGGACACGAAGGACGCCGGGTGGTGCTCGGGCAGAAGCGGATGCAGGTCGTCAGCGACATCCTGCTGGGCTGGACGACGGTGGACGGACGGCCGTTCCAGGTACGGCAGTTCCGCAACCGCAAGGGCAGCGTGGACCCGGCCGCGCTCGCCGCCGACCAGATCGACGACTACGCGCGGATGACCGGTGCGCTGCTGGCCCGCGCCCACGCGCACAGCGCCGACCCGCGCCGGGTGGCCGGGTACTGCGGCAAGAACGAGGAGCTGGACGAGGCGGTGGCCGCGTTCGCCGTCGCCTACGCCGACCGCACCGAGGCGGACCACGCACAGCTGGTGGCGGCGGTGCGGGCGGGGCGGGTCGCCGCCGAGCCGGGGGTGTGAGGGTGCTGCGGGCGGGGCGGGTCGCCGCCGAGCCGGGGGTGTGAGGGTGCTGCGGGTGGGGCGGGTCGCCGTCGAGCCGGGGGTGTGAGGGTGCTGCGGGTGGGGCGGGTCGTCGTCGAGCCGGGGGTGTGAGGGTGCGGGCCGCGGCCGGCCGGAGGCAGGGCCTAGGGTGGGCGTGTGACGACCCCGGAAGCTGAGCAAAGCGGTGCCGCGCGGCCCGAGGAACGGCTGGAGAAGGCCGTACGGGCGGCCGAGCAGGCGCTCATCGAGTACGAGATCGCGGTGGAGACCTTCCGGGTGGAGGTCGACAACTTCTCCCGGCTGCACCACCAGCGGCTCGGTCCCGTCTACGCCCGCCTCGACGAGCTGGAGGCGCGGATCCTGGAGGCGAAGGCCGCCCGCAGCGGTGACCCGGAGGACCTGCGCCTGGCGGACGAGGCGCGGGCCCGGCTGATGCCGCTGCCGGGGGTCGAGGAGCTGCTGCACGGCTGGATGGACGGCGACGGGCTGTTCCCGGAGGCCACGGCGATGCTCACCGGGCAGGAGGTGCGGCCCCCGCAGCGGGTGCGGCCCAGCGAGGAGGCCCGCAAGCTGTACCGCGAGCTGGCCCGCCGGGCCCATCCCGACCTGGCGCAGGAGGAGGGCGAGCGGGCGCGGCGCGAGGAGTTCATCACCCGGGTCAACGCCGCCTACGCCCGCGGTGACGCGGCTGAGCTGCGGCGGCTGGCCGAGGAGTGGGACGCCGGACCGCGGCAGGAACGGGGACCGAGCCCCGCCGAGGAGCTGTACGCCCGGCTGGAGTGGCTGGCCGAGCGCAAGGAGATGCTCACCCGGGTCGCGAACGAGCTGGAGCAGAGCGCGATCGGCGGGATGCTGCGGCTGGCCCCGGACGATCCCGACAGGCTGCTGGAGGAGATCGCCGGGCAGCTGACGGCGCAGGTGGCCGAGCGGGAGGCGGAGCTGGCCGCGCTGCTGGGACAGGCCGGTCCGGACGCGGATTCCGGTAGCGTCGGAGCATGAGTTTCGGAGCTGGTGTGCCCACGGTCGAGGTCGCGGACCTGAAGGACGACGACTTCCTGCTGGACGTCCGCGAGGACGACGAGTGGCGGGCGGGTCACGCCAAAGGGGCGCTGCACATCCCGATCAGCGAGTTCGTCGCCCGGTACGGGGAGCTGGCCGAGGCGGCGCCGGAGGGCGGCCGGGTCCATGTGATCTGCCGGTCCGGCGGGCGTTCGGCGCAGGTCACCATGTATCTGGCGCAGCAGGGCGTCGACGCGGTGAACGTCGACGGCGGCATGCAGGTGTGGGCCGCGTCGGGCCGTCCGGTGGTGACGGACTCGGGTGAGCCGGGACACGTGATCTGAGGACGCCCGCCGCCGGCGCCGGGGCTGCTTCCGGGGTGGTCGAGAGTGGCTTCCGGGGGCGTGCGGGCTGCTTCCGGGGTGGTCGGGGGCGGTTTCCGGGGCCGTGCCGGGTGGGTCCCAGGATGGGGTCCGGGCCGGCTCCGTGGCCGTAGGGCTGCGGGGTGCGCGTCCCGCTGAGTACCGTTCGCGTGCGTGTCCCGCCCAGGGGCGCGCGGTCACGGACACCGGTGTGCGGGAGCGGGGCGGGATGGACGCGATGGACGCGTACGACGCGGGGGCTGACGCCGGGCACGGGCCGGCCGGTGGCGGCGTCGCCCGTACCGACGTGGCTCGTACCGACGTGGCTCGTACCGACGTATCCCGTGCCGACGCGGCCCGTGCCGGGGTCGCCGCGCTCTCGCCGCGCTACCAGGTCGGCGCGGCCCTCGCCCTGGCGGTCGTCGCCGCCGTGGTCTCGGTCCACCTCGGCATGACGTTCCTGCACGTGGCCCCGTCCAACACGGTCACCAAGCGGCACGGCGAGGCGGTCGATGAGTGGATCTACCCGGAGTTCGAGCAGAACTGGAAGCTGTTCGCGCCCAACCCGCTCCAGCAGAACATCTCCGTCCAGGTCCGCGCCGGGCTGAGCAGGGCGGACGGCGAGGTCCGCACCACCGGCTGGTACGACCTGTCCGCGGCGGACGGCCGGGCCATCGACGGCAACCCGCTGCCCAGCCACACCCAGCAGAACGAGCTGCGCCGCGCCTGGGACCTCTACGTCACCACCCATGACTCCGACGACCGGCCGGTGGGACTGCGCGGGGCGCTGTCCGAGACGTATCTGCGGCGCATCGCCGTGCTGCGCCTGGACCGGGCGGGCGCGGCCCGGCCCGGCGAGGTCCTGGACACGGTCCAGTACCGCGCCCTGACCCGCGCGGTGCCGCCGCCGGACTGGAGCGGCGAGCAGGTCTCCGACCGGATCGAGCGGCGTGAGCTGCCCTGGTGGCCGGTGTCCGGCCGCGAGGCGGACGGGGGCGTGGAGTGAACCGCGTCGCCCTGTCGGTCTCCCGGGGCATCGCCCGGGTCACCGGGGCGGCCCTCGGTCCGTACCAGACGGCGGTGATCCGCATCGGGTTCGGCGCCACCTGGCTGCTGTTCCTGCTGCGGGAGATCCCGCACCGCCACGAGCTGTACGGGCCAAACGGTCCGTGGAGCTGGGACCTGGCCCGGCAACTGACCGCGGACAACGGCGCGTTCACGGTGCTGATGTGGTCCGACGGCCGGCTCTGGTTCGAGGCGGTCTACGCGTTGTCGGTGCTGGTGAGCGTCCTGCTGCTGCTGGGGTGGCGCACCCGGACCGTGTCGGTGCTGTTCATGGTCGGGGTGCTCTCGCTGCAGAACCGCAGCGTCTTCGTCGGTGACGGCGGTGACAACGTGCTGCACCTGATGAGCGTCTACCTCGTCTTCACGCGCTGCGGGCAGGTGTGGTCGCTGGACGCGCGGCGGGCGCGGCGGGCGGTGGAGGCGCGGGCGCGTGGCGAGCGGGGCGCGGACCGGACCGGGGTGGCGCTGTGGGGCGGGCTCGGGCTGGTGCTGGCCGTGGCGACCCTGGCGGGCCGGTTCGGCGGTCCCGGTGCCGAGTGGCCGGTGCCGGCGCTGCTGTGGGGAGTGTGGCTGGGCCAGGCGCTGTGGTGGGCCGTGGGGAGGTGGGCGACCGGCGGCGAGCCGCGCATCCTGCTCGACGTGGTCGCCGACGTCGTGCACAACGGCGCGCTCCTGGTGATCATGGCGGAGGCGTGCCTGATCTACGCGACCGCCGGCTGGTACAAGGTGCAGGGCTCGCGCTGGCAGGACGGCACCGCCGTCTACTACCCCCTGCAGCTGGAGTACTTCTCGCCCTGGCCGCAGCTCGCCGGGCCGCTGGCGGCCAGCGGCACCCTGGTGATGCTCATCACCTACGGGACGGTCGCGGTGCAGGTCGCGTTCCCGTTCACGCTGTTCAACCGGCGGGTCAAGAACGTCCTGCTGGCCGCCATGATGGCTGAGCACGCGGTGATCGCCGTGGTGCTCGGGCTGCCGTTCTTCTCCCTGGCGATGATCGTGACCGACGCGGTGTTCCTGCCGACGGCGTTCCTGCGGCGGCTGGGCGGGGCGGCGGCGCGGGTGCGGGAACGGGTGCGCGAGCGGGCACGGGTGCGGGCGCGGGGGCAGGGGCGGGGGCGGTTCGGGTGGCTGGGCCGGCACCAGGGCGGGACCGCGGTGGTGCCGGCCCAGCGTGCCCCGGAGGGCACCGGACCGACGCGGGTGGGCACGTAGGCTTCGGCGCATGCCCGACCCGACCGACCCGACCGATCCGACCGGCCCGACTGATTCGATCGGCCAGGCCGATCGAGCTGACTTGACCGATCCGGCCGATCCGGCCGATCCGGCCGATCCGGCCGATCCGGCCGATCCGGCCGCCCGGACCGACCCGGTCGCCGCTGTGCGTTCCTGGCGCCGTCTCGCCGACGGTGCTGTCCTGCTCGACGGCTTCCACGCCCTCAAGCACGCGCTGCGCTTCGGAGCGGACGTGCCGGTGGCGGTCACCGCCGACCGGGACGCGGCGCTCGCGCTCGCCGACGAACTGGCCCCGGACGTAAGGGAGCGGCTGGCCGGCCTGCTCGCCGAGGTCACGCCGGCGGCGTACGCCTCCCTCGTGCCGCGTCCGCACCCCACCGCCGTGGCCGCCCTGGCGGTACGACCCGCGCGGGAGGCGGCCCTGCGGCGGCTGGCGCACACCCCGCGCACCGCGCCCGTCGTGGTCCTCGACAACCCCCGCAACCTCGGCAACGCGGGGGCGGTGATCCGGCTGGCCGCCGGGTTCGGCGCGACCGGCGTGGTCACCACGGGCACCCTCGACCCCTGGCACCCCACCGTGGTGCGCGGTGGGGCGGGGCTGCACTTCGCGACCGCCGTGGAGGCGCTGGCCGTGCCCGACCTGCCGCCGGGCCCGGTGTTCGCCCTGGACCCGGAGGGCGAGGACATCCGGGGGCTGAGCCTCCCCGACGACGCGCTGCTCGCCTTTGGGTCCGAACGCAGCGGACTTTCCCCGGAGTTGCGCGCGCGGGCCGATCACCTGGTCGCGCTGCCGATGCGCCCCCAGGTCTCCAGCTACAACCTCGCGACCAGCGTGGCCATGACGCTGTACCACTGGAGCGCCGGGCGGATGTCCTAGCTAGGAGGGCCGGCGCACCTCGATGACCCGGAAGCGGTTCGCGACGAACGCGCCGTCCGTGAGGGCCGCGTTGGCCGCCGGGTTGCCGCCCGAGCCGTGGAAGTCGGAGAAGGCCGCCGTCTGGTTGACGTACACCCCGCCGGTCAGGTTGAGGGAGAGCTGAGCGGCCTCCTCCAGGCAGACCTCCTCGACGGCCCGTTCGACCTCGGGGTCGGTGGTGTACGCGCCGACCGTCATCGCGCCCTTCTCCCGGACGGCGCGGCGCAGCAGTGCCACCGCGTCGGCCGTGGAGTCGACGGCGACGGCGAAGGAGACGGGGCCGAAGCACTCGCTCAGGTAGGCGGCCTCGCCGTCCGTCTCCTCCCAGTGTTTCCGCGCGCCGTCCAGCTTGACGATCACCGGGGTGCGGACGACCGCGTCGGGGAAGTCGGGGTGGGGCACCGCGCGGGAGGCGAGGGCGACTTCACCGAGTCCGGCGGCGGCCTCCAGGCGGGCCTTGACGTCCGGGTTGACGATCGCGCCGAGCAGCGCGTTCGCCCGCGCGTCGTCGCCGAGGAGGCTCTCGACGGCACCGGCGAGGTCGGCGGTCACCTCGTCGTAGGACTTGGGGCCCTGGTCGGTGCGGATGCCGTCGCGGGGGATCAGCAGGTTCTGCGGGGTGGTGCACATCTGCCCGCTGTAGAGGCAGAGGGAGAAGGCGAGGTTGGCGAGCATGCCCCGGTAGTCGTCGGTGGACTCGACGACCACCGTGTTGACGCCGGCCTTCTCGGTGAAGACCTGGGCCTGGCGGGCGTGGGTCTCCAGCCAGTCGCCGAAGGCGGTGGAACCGGTGTAGTCGATGATCCGGATCTCGGGGCGGGTGGCGAGGGTCTTGGCCAGGCCCTCGCCGGGGGCCTCGGCGGCCAGTGCCACCAGGTTCGCGTCGAAGCCGGCCCCGGCGAGCACCTCGCGGGCGACGGCCACGGTCAGGGCGAGCGGCAGCACCGCGCGCGGGTGCGGCTTGACCAGGACCGCGTTGCCGGTGGCCAGGGAGGCGAACAGACCCGGATAGCCGTTCCACGTCGGGAAGGTGTTGCAGCCGACGACCAGGCCGATGCCGCGCGGGACCGGCGTGAAGCTCTTGGTGAGCGTCAGCGGGCCGCGCTTGCCCTGGGGCTTGGTCCACTCCGCGGCGGCGGGGACGCGGCTCTGCTCCGCGTAGGCGTACGCCACCGCCTCCAGGCCGCGGTCCTGCGCGTGCGGGCCGCCCGCCTGGAACGCCATCAGGTACGCCTGGCCGGAGGTGTGCATCACCGCGTGCGCGAACTCGTGCGACCGGTCGCTGATCCGCTTGAGGATCTCCAGGCAGACCAGGGCGCGCTGCTCGGCGCCCGCGTCCCGCCAGGCGGCCTGCCCGGCCCGCATGGCGGGCAGCAGCACGTCGGGGTCGGCGTGCGGGTAGGTGACGCCCAGCTCGATGCCGTACGGGGAGACCTCGCCGCCCACCCAGTCGTCGGTGCCGGGCTGGCCGAGGTCGAGGCGGGTGCCGAGCAGGGCGTCGAAGGCGGCCTTGCCCGCCGCCGGGTCCAGGCTGCCGTTCTCCCCGTACGCCTTGGGGTGCTCGGGGTGCGGGGACCAGTACGCGCGCGTGCGGATCGCTTCCAGGGCCTGGTCGAGGGTGGGCCGGTGCCTGGCGACCAGGGTCTGAGCGTCGAGTTCGGCGGGCATGCGGGACCAACTCCTCGTTCTGCGGGCTCCTCGTCGAGTCCGCGGCCTGGACGGGACCTGCCCGGAACCCGGGCGGGACCTGGGCAAGGTCTGGGCAGGACCCGGGCGGGGCCTGGCCAGGACCTGGGCGGGACCTGGGCGGCGACAGTCGGACAGAGCTAGAGTAACCGAACGATCGGTCGGGACAAGGGGGTCCGCCGCATCTGTGGAAAACCGCGTGCGGGAGGATCGCGCCCATGACAGCACTCGACCTCAACAGCCCCGTGGCCGTCGTCGGCGCCGGCACCATGGGCCAGGGCATCGCCCAGGTCGCACTGGTGGCGGGCCATCCCGTACGGCTGTACGACACCGTTCCCGGGCGGGCCCGGGAGGCGGCCGGCGCGATCGGTGCCCGGCTCGACCGGCTGGTGGAGAAAGGGCGGCTCCCGGCGGACGGGCGGGACGCGGCCCGCGACCGGCTGGAAGCCGTCGAGGAGCCGGCCGGGCTGGCCGGCTGCGCGCTGGTGGCGGAGGCGGTGGTGGAGCGGCTGGAGGTCAAGCGGGAGCTGCTGCGCGCCCTGGAGGACGTCGTCGGCGACGACTGTCTGCTCGCCACCAACACCTCCTCCCTGTCCGTCACCGCCATCGGCGGCGCCCTGCGGGTGCCGGGCCGTCTCGTCGGCCTGCACTTCTTCAACCCGGCGCCGCTGCTGCCGCTGGTGGAGGTGGTCTCCGGGGCCGCCACCGACGCGTCGTCCGCCACGCGCGCGTACGACACCGCCCGCGCCTGGGGCAAGACGCCGGTCGCCTGCGCCGACACCCCGGGCTTCCTCGTCAACCGCGTCGCCCGGCCCTTCTACGCCGAGGCGTTCGCCGTGTACGAGGCGCGGGGCGCCGACCCGGCCACCATCGACGCCGTGCTGCGCGAGTCCGGCGGCTTCAGGATGGGCGCCTTCGAACTGACCGACCTGATCGGGCAGGACGTCAACGAGTCCGTCACGCACTCCGTGTGGCGGTCCTTCTTCCAGGACGCGCGCTTCGCCCCGTCGCTCGCCCAGCGCCGCCTGGTCGAGTCCGGCCGCCTGGGCCGCAAGAGCGGACAGGGCTGGTACGACTACCGGGACGGCGCCGGGCGCCCCGCGCCGCACACCGCGGAACCGGCCGGGCGGCCCCCGTACGTCGTCGTGCACGGCGACCTGGGACCCGCCGCCGAGCTGGTCGCGATGGTCCGCGAGGCGGGCTTCGAGGTGCGGGAGGGCGGGGAGCCGGGCGACCCGCGGTTCGTCCTGCCCGGCGGCGGTGACCTGTACCTCGCCGACGGGCGGACCTGCGCGGAGTCCGGCGACGCCGTCCGCTTCGACCTCGCCCTCGACTACCGCCGGGCCACCCGGGTCGCCCTCTCCGCCGGCCCGGGCACCCGGCCCGGCACCCTCCGGGAGGCCACCGGCCTTTTCCAGGCCCTCGGCAAGGAGGTCAGCGTCATCGGGGACGTCCCCGGCATGATCGTCGCGCGTACCGTGGCGCGGATCATCGACCTCGCCCACGAGGCGGTCGCGAAGGGCGTGGCCACCGCGGAGGACGTCGACACGGCCATGCGGCTGGGCGTCAACTACCCCGCCGGGCCCTTCGAGTGGGAGCGCTCGCTCGGCCCGCGCTGGGCGCACGGCCTGCTCAGCGCCCTGCACCTGCGCGACCCCTCCGGCCGCTGCGCGCCGTCCCTGGCGCTCCACCTGCACGCCCACGCCTGCGACCAGCGGGAGGACCGACCCTCATGACCACCGCCAAGCGCGACACGTACACCCCGGAGAGCCTGCTCTCCGTCGCGGTGCGGGTCTTCAACGACCGCGGTTACGACGGCACCTCCATGGAGCACCTGTCCAAGGCGGCCGGCATCTCCAAGTCGTCGATCTACCACCACGTCTCCGGCAAGGAGGAACTGCTGCGCCGTGCGGTCAGCCGGGCCCTGGACGGCCTCTTCGGCATCCTCGACGAGGAGCACGCGCGCGTGGGGCCCGCCGCCGGGCGGCTGGAGCACGTCGTACGGCGCATGGTCGAGGTGCTCATAGCCGAGCTGCCCTACGTGACGCTGCTGCTGCGGGTGCGCGGCAACACCGCCACCGAGCGGTGGGCGCTGGAACGGCGCCGTGACTTCGACCACCGGGTGGCCGAACTGCTGAAGGCGGCGGCGGCCGAGGGGGACGTGCGCGACGACGTGGACGGGCGGCTGGCGACCCGGCTGGTCTTCGGGATGATCAACTCGATCGTCGAGTGGTACCGGCCCGACGGGCGGGGCGCGGGCGAGCGGGAGATCGTCGACGCGGTGGCGCGGCTGGTGTTCGGGGGGCTGCGGGAGGTGCGGTGACCCTCGGGTCACGGGCGGGGCTCCAGGTCCTGTTCCTCGAAGACCAGCAGGGTGCGGGTGCTGAGCACCTGGGGGATCGCCTGGATACGGGTCAGGACCAGCTCGCGCAGGGCGCGGTTGTCGGGCGTGTGCACCAGCAGCAGGACGTCGAAGTCGCCGCCCACCAGGGCGATGTGGGCGGCCCCGGGCAGCTCCTCCAGCTGCTCGCGCACCGTGCGCCAGGAGTTCTGGACGATCTTGAGGGTGATGTACGCCGATGTGCCCTGTCCCGCGCGCTCGTGGTCGACGCGGGCGCCGAAGCCGCGGATGACGCCGTCCTCGACGAGCCGGTTGATCCGGGCGTAGGCGTTGGCCCGGGAGACGTGGACCCGTTCGGCGACCGACCGGATCGAGGCGCGGCCGTCGGCCTGGAGGATGCGCAGGATGTCCTGGTCGATGGCGTCCAGGGGGCGCGGGGGCGGCGGGGGAGGCGAGAGCGGGGCGGTGTCCGTGGCGGTGGTGGTGGCGGTGGTGATGGCGGGGGCAGTGGTGGGCGCGGTGGTGGGGGTGTTCCGGGCGGGGACCGCCGGGGCGGGGGTGGCTGTGACGGGGGTGTTCGGAACGAAGGTGTTCGGGGCGGGGGTGCCCGGGGTGGGGGTCTCCCCTGGACGCTCGGCCATTTGTTCAGCTGCCATCTGCCCCCGCCTCTCCACCATGGACGTACTGCGTCCATCTCAGGCTGTGCAGAACCGTTTGTCCACAGCCTGGGGGCCGCTGTAGCCAGAATGTGCCGGCAACCGAACAATCGGTAGGTGAGACCCGTCACACCCGTGGCGGTGCCGCGAACCACTCCCACGAGGAGGTGCCGTCATGACGGTCACGCAGCAGCGCGACGCGTACCGGCCCGCTCCGCCGCCCGCCTGGCAGCCCCGTACGGACCCCGCGCCGCTGCTGCCCGACACCGAGCCGTACCGCGTCCTGGGCACCGGGGCGGCCGGCCGGACCGACCCCGGGCTGCTGCGGACCCTGCACACCTGGCTGGTGGCCGGCCGGCGGTACAACGCGCAGGCCACGGCCCTCACCAAGCAGGGCCGGCTCGCTGTCTACCCCTCCAGCACCGGGCAGGAGGCCTGCGAGGTCGCCGCCGCGCTGGTGCTCCAGGACCGCGACTGGCTCTTCCCCAGCTACCGCGACACGCTCGCCGTCATCGCCCGCGGCGTCGATCCGGTCCAGGCGCTCACCCTGCTGCGCGGCGACTGGCACACCGGCTACGACCCCTACGAGCACCGGGTCGCCCCCCTCTGCACGCCGCTCGCCACCCAGCTGCCGCACGCCGTCGGCCTCGCGCACGCCGCCCGCCTCAAGGGCGACGACGTGGTCGCGCTGGCCATGGTCGGCGACGGCGGCACCAGCGAGGGCGACTTCCACGAGGCGCTGAACTTCGCCGCCGTCCAGCGCGCGCCGGTCGTCTTCCTCGTCCAGAACAACGGCTTCGCGATCTCCGTCCCGCTCGCCAAGCAGACCGCGGCCCCGTCGCTGGCCCACAAGGCCGTCGGCTACGGCATGCCCGGCCGCCTGGTCGACGGCAACGACGCCGTCGCCGTGCACGAGGTACTCTCCGAGGCCGTACGGCACGCGCGCGAGGGCGGCGGCCCGGTCCTGGTGGAGGCGATCACGTACCGCCTGGAGGCCCACACCAACGCCGACGACGCGACCCGCTACCGCGGCGACGCCGAGGTCGCCGCCTGGCGCGGGCACGACCCGGTCGACCTCCTGGAGCGCGAACTGACCCGGCGCGGACTGCTCGACGAGGACACCGCACGGGCCGCTCGCGAGGACGCCGAGGCGCTCGCCGCCGGCCTGCGCGACCGGATGCACCAGGACCCGCGGCTGGACCCCATGGACCTGTTCGACCACGTCTACGCCGAACCGACCCCGCAACTGCGCGAGCAGCGGGAGCTGCTGCGAGCGGAGCTGGACGCCGAGGCGCAGGCGGGTGCCGCGGTCGGGGCCGGGCCGGAAGGGGCGGCGCGATGACCACCACCGTCGCCGCCCGGCCGGCCACCATGGCCCAGGCCCTCACCCGCGCGCTGCGCGACGCCATGGCCGCCGATCCGGCCGTCCACGTCCTGGGCGAGGACGTCGGCACGCTCGGCGGTGTCTTCCGGGTCACCGACGGACTCGCGAAGGAGTTCGGCGAGGACCGCTGCACGGACACGCCGCTCGCCGAGGCCGGCATCCTCGGCACGGCCGTCGGCATGGCGATGTACGGGCTGCGCCCGGTGGTGGAGATGCAGTTCGACGCCTTCGCCTACCCGGCGTTCGAACAGCTCGTCTCCCACGTCTCGCGGATGCGCAACCGCACGCGCGGGGCGATGCCCCTCCCGCTGACCGTCCGCATCCCCTACGGCGGCGGCATCGGCGGCGTCGAGCACCACAGCGACTCCTCCGAGGCGTACTACCTGGCCACCCCCGGCCTGCACGTCGTCACGCCCGCGACCGTCGCCGACGCCTACGGGCTGCTGCGCGCGGCCGTGGCCTCCGACGACCCGGTGGTCTTCCTGGAACCCAAGCGGCTGTACTGGGCCAAGGACGCCTGGAACCCCGAGGAGCCGGCACCCGTTGAACCGATAGGCCGCGCGGTGGTGCGGCGCTCGGGGCGGAGCGCCACACTCATCACGTACGGACCGTCCCTGCCCGTCTGCCTGGAGGCGGCGGAGGCGGCCCGGGCCGAGGGCTGGGACCTCGAAGTCGTCGACCTGCGCTCGCTGGTGCCGTTCGACGACGAGACGGTGTGCGCCTCGGTGCGGCGGACGGGACGCGCGGTCGTCGTCCACGAGTCGGGCTCCTTCGGCGGTCCGGGCGGGGAGATCGCGGCCCGGATCACCGAGCGCTGCTTCCACCACCTGGAAGCGCCGGTGCTGCGGGTGGCCGGGTTCGACATCCCGTATCCGCCGCCGATGCTGGAGCGCCACCACCTGCCCGGTGTGGACCGTGTCCTGGACGCGGTGGGGCGTCTGCAATGGGAGGCCGAGAGCTGATGGCAGCACAGGAGAGGGAGTTCAGGCTCCCCGACCTCGGTGAGGGGCTCACCGGGGCGCAGATCGTGCGCTGGATGGTCGAGGTCGGTGACGTCGTCGCCGTCGACCAGCCGGTCGTCGAGGTCGAGACGGCCAAGGCGATGGTGGAGGTGCCCTGTCCCTACGCCGGGGTCGTCACCGAGCGCTTCGGCGACGAGGGCGCGGAGGTGCCGGTCGGGGCGCCGCTGCTGACGGTGACCGGCGGTGACCGTTCTGGCGGTGACGGTGACGGTGACGGTGTCGGTGGTGTCGGTGGTGTCGGTGGTCGCGGTGCCGGTGGTGCCGGTGACGGCAATGGTGACGGTGACGGCGCCGCCGAGGGTGAGGGCGACGGTGACGGCGCGCATGCGGGTGCGCGGGTCGGGGTCGGGGCCGGTGCGGATGCGGAAGGTGCCGCCGGGGGTGCCGGGGGCCGGGACGAGGGCTCGGGCCAGGTGCTCGTGGGGTACGGGACCGCGCGGGCTCCCGCGCGGCGGCGCCGGGTGCGGACCGGGGAGCCGGTGCCCCCGGGCATACCCCCGGACCGGGTGAACGGCCGGGCGGTGGACGCCGAGCGGGCCGAGGGACCGGTGCCCGTCATCTCCCCGCTGGTGCGCCGACTGGCCCGGCAGAACGGCCTGGACCTGCGCGAGCTGCCCGGTTCCGGACCGGACGGGCTGATCCTGCGCGCCGACGTGGAGTACGCGCTGCGCGCCGCCGCCGCGCAGGGCCGTACGGCGGCGGCGCGCGGTGAGCCCGACGCACGCGCGGCACAGGCGCCCGCCCGGCAGGAGACCGCCCCCGCGGCCGGACACCGCGTCCCGCTCAAGGGCGTCCGGGGTGCCGCCGCCGACAAGCTCACCCGCAGCCGGCGCGAGATACCGGACGCGACCGTCTGGGTGGACGCCGACGCCACCGAGCTGACCCGGGCGCGCGCCGCGATGAACGCGGCCCGGGAACCGAAGATCTCCCTGCTCGCCCTGCTGGCCCGGATCTGCACCGCCGCCCTCGCCCGCTTCCCCGAGCTGAACGCCACCGTCGACGCCCGGGCCCGGGAGATCGTCCGGCTCGACCGCGTCCACCTCGGCTTCGCCGCGCAGACCGACCGGGGCCTGGTGGTGCCGGTGGTCCGCGACGCGCACACGCGGGACACCGAGTCCCTCACCGTCGAGCTGGCCCGGCTGACCGGGGCCGCCCGCGCCGGCACCCTGGCCCCCGCCGATGTCACCGGCTCCACCTTCACGCTGAACAACTACGGCGTGTACGGCGTCGACGGCTCCACACCGATCCTCAACCATCCCGAGGCAGCCATGCTCGGTGTCGGCCGGATCGCGGCCAAACCCTGGGTGCACGAAGGGGAACTGGCGGTGCGGCAGGTCGTCCAGCTGTCGCTCACCTTCGACCACCGGGTGTGCGACGGCGGCACGGCGGGCGGGTTCCTGCGGTACGTCGCGGACTGCGTGGAACAGCCGGCGGTCCTGCTGCGCGCGCTCTGACCGCATCGCGGCTGTCCCGGCTGTCCCGGCTGTCCCGGCTGTTCCGGCCGACCCGGTGGTTCCGGTGGTTCCGGTCGGGGGGTCCCCCGCGTTCCCTGGGATCCCCCCGGCACGCATACTCGGGGGGTGAGCGCGTACGAGTCCTCCGGCCGCCCCGGCGGTGTCCCCGGGGCGGGGGCCGCCCCCGTCGTCCACGACGCCGTCGTGCTGGCCGGTGGTGCCGCCCGGCGGCTCGGCGGCGCGGACAAGCCCGGCGTCCGGATCGGCGGGCGCGCGCTGCTCGACCGGGTGCTGACCGCCTGTGCCAAAGCCTCGGCCACCGTGGTCGTCGCCGGTCCGCGGCCGACCGTACGGCCCGTCGTCTGGGCCCGTGAGGATCCGCCCGGCGGAGGACCGGTCGCCGCACTCGCGGCGGGACTGGACCACACGACGGCGGAGTACGTCGTCGTGCTCTCGGCCGACCTGCCGTTCCTTCACGAGGCGACCGTGGAACGCCTGGTGGCGGCTCTCGCCACGGGTTCCGCCACCGTCGAGGGCGCGCTGCTCACCGACGCCGACGGGCGCGACCAGCCCCTCGTCGCCGCGTACCGGGCGTCCGCGCTCCGCCGCGAACTCGCCGCACTGGCCACCGCGCACGCAGGGCTCACCGGGCTGCCCCTGCGTCGGCTGACCGGGGGGCTGCGGCTCGTTCGCGTCCCCGATCCCGTCGCGTCCTTCGACTGCGACACCTGGGACGACATCGCCACCGCTAGGGCACGCATCAGGGAGCATGGGCACGTGTTGGATGAATGGATTTCCGCCGCCAAGGACGAACTGGGCATCGATCTCGACGTCGACACCGCCGTCCTGCTCGACCTGGCCCGCGACGCCGCCCACGGCGTGGCCAGGCCCGCCGCCCCGCTGACCACCTTCCTCGTCGGCTACGCGGCCGCACGGGCGGGCGGTGGACCGGAAGCCGTCGCCGAGGCCGCCCGCAAGGCCGTGGCGCTCGCCCTGCGCTGGGAGGAGGAAGGCGCCTCCGGGACGACGGCCGCGCCCCCGGGCGCGGGCACTGGTGCGGCCGACGCCGCCCCCGGCGGCCGTCCGGACGCCGGATGACCGCCCGCTCCGGCGGGACGGGGCTGGACGCCGAGGACCTCGACGTCGAGGAGGCACTCGCCCTCGTGAGCGACAACCGCGGTCCCGTCTCCGACGATCACGATCGCGGCTGCGAACCCGCACGCGGGCCTCAGCGGCAGGACCGCCGGGCCGGTGAGCGGGATGACGCGCGGGCTGAGGAGCGGGTCGACCACTGGGACGACGACCAGGCCGGCCATGGTGGTGACGACCGGACCGGCCACGTTAGCGACGACCAGGCCGGCCACAGTGGTGACAACCGTGGTGACGACCGAGGCGACGACCGTGGTGACGACCGAGGTGGCCACGGTGGCGGCCACGGTGGTGGCCATCGCGGCGACAACCGCGCCGACCACGTGGCCGGCACCCGCCGGACCCCCCGCCGAGACGATCCCCGCCCGGCCCCCCACCGGGATGACCTCCGCCGAAATGACCCTCCTCCGGCCCCCCGCCGGAACGGCTCACGCCACCACGCCACCCCTTGGCCCGACGCGCGGACGACCGCCGGGCGGGCCGGCCGGACCGGGGTCCGCGCTGCCGGCCGGTCGCCGGTCTCCGTCCCCGTCGACGCGGCCCTCGGACTCACCCTGGCCGCGCCCCTCGCGGCCCTCACCGATCTGCCCTCCTTCGACACCTCGGCGATGGACGGCTGGGCGGTCGCGGGCCCCGGGCCCTGGGCCGTGCGCGAGGAGGGCGTTCTCGCGGGCCACGCCGCGCATCCGCCGCTCGCCGACGGCGAGGCCGTACGGATCGCGACCGGTGCCCGTGTCCCGGCAGGCACCACGGCCGTACTCCGCAGCGAGCACGGCCGGACCGGCACCCGGAACCGGCTGCACGCCACCCGCGCGGTCGTACACGGCCAGGACATCCGTCCACGCGGCCAGGAGTGCGGCCGCGGTGATCAGCTCCTGCCGGCCGGCGCCCTGGTCACCCCGGCGGTGCTGGGACTGGCCGCGGCGGCCGGGTACGACGCGCTCACCGTGGTGCCCCGCCCCCGCGCCGAGGTACTGGTCCTGGGCGACGAACTGCTCACCGAGGGGCTGCCGCACGAGGGCCTCATCCGTGACGCGCTCGGCCCGATGCTCCCCTCCTGGCTGCGGGCGCTGGGCGCCGAGGTGATCGCGGTGCGCCGGCTCGGCGACGACGCCGAAGCCCTGCGCCGGGCGGTCACCGCGTCCGGCGCCGACCTCGTCGTGACGACCGGCGGGACCGCCGGGGGTCCGGTCGACCACGTCCACCCCACGCTGCGCCGCGTCGGCGCCGACCTCCTGGTGGACGGCGTCCAGGTGCGGCCCGGTCACCCCATGCTGCTGGCGCGGACCGGGGAGGACCAGCACCTCGTGGGGCTGCCCGGCAACCCCCTGGCCGCCGTCTCCGGGCTGCTCACGCTCGTCCAGCCCCTGCTGCGAGCCCTGGCGGCCCGTCCGGCCCCGGAGCCGTCCTCCCTGCCGCTGCGCGGCGAGGCGCACGGCCACCCGCACGACACCCGGCTCGTCCCCGTGGCCCTGCGGGGCGACGGCGCCGTGCCGCTGCACTACAACGGACCGGCCATGCTGCGGGGGATCGCGGCCGCCGACGCCCTGGCGGTCGTACCGCCGGGTGGGGTACGGCCGGGTCAGGAGGCCGAGATGCTCGGCCTGCCCTGGGCCACCGGCGGAATCGGAGTGTGTTTCACGTGAAACTTCCCGGCCAGGACGCGATCGCGCGCCAGGCGGACGAACATCTCGTGACCCATAAGGTGAGGCTCCCGAGGAAGCTGGTGGAGCACCCGTTCCGCCAGGTCGGGAAGCGGCTCTCCTGGGCTCTGGTCGTCCTGGTGGCGACCGCGTTCATCGTGTGGGCCGACAGCGACGGCTACAACGACAACTCCGACGGTTCCGTCGATCTCCTCGACGCGTTCTACTACGCGACCGTCACCCTCTCCACCACCGGGTACGGCGACATCACACCGGTCAGTGACGCCGCCCGGCTGACCAACATCTTCGTCATCACGCCCCTGCGCGTGCTGTTCCTGATCATCCTGGTCGGCACCACGCTGGAAGCCCTCACCGAACGCACCCGGGAGGAATGGCGACTGAACCGCTGGAGGTCCACCTTGCGCGATCACACCGTCGTCGTCGGCTTCGGCACGAAGGGCAGGTCGGCGGCCCGGACCGTCTGCGCGACGGGGCTGCGGAAGGAGCAGGTGGTGGTGGTCGATCCGAGCGGCAAGGCGATCGAGGCCGCCACCGCCGACGGCTTCGCCGGGGTGATAGGCGATGCCACCCGCAGCGAGGTGCTCAAGCGGGCCGAGGTGCACAAGGCGCGGCAGATCATCATCGCGACCCAGCGCGACGACACGGCGGTGCTGGTCGCGCTGACGGCCCGGCAGCTCAACAAGGGCGCCAAGATCGTGGCCGCGGTCCGCGAGGAGGAGAACGCGCCGCTGCTGAAGCAGTCCGGTGCCGACGCCGTGATCACCAGCGCCAGCGCCGCGGGCCGGCTGCTCGGGCTCTCCGTGCTCAGCCCCGCCGCCGGCATGGTGATGGAGGACCTCATCAGCCAGGGCAGCGGACTCGACATAGTCGAACGTCCCGTCATAAAGGCCGAGGTGGGCCGGGGGCCGAGGGAAGTCGAGGACCTGGTGGTGAGCGTCCTGCGCGGACACCGGGTGCTCGGTTACGACGACCCCGCCGTCGGCGGGCTGGAACTGACGGACCGGTTGATCACGATCGTCCGGGCGACGCCCGGCACACAGGTCGCGCCGGACGCCCGTCCCCTGCCCAGGGACTGACCGGCCGGGCGGGTCACTTGCGGTTGTAGAGCCGCATCGTGATCGGGCCGAAGACCAGCAGGAGCAGTGCCGACCAGCCCAGTGACCAGGCGATCTCGTCGGCCGGCCAGTCGCCCGCCAGCAGGCCGCGCACCGCGGAGGCCACGTGGGTGATCGGGCTGTTGTTGACGAACGCCTGCAACCAGCCGGGCATGGTCGACGGGGCGACGAAGACGTTGGAGAGGAAGGTGAGCGGGAAGATCACCATCATGCTGACGCTCATCACCGCCTTCTCGGTGCGCAGCATCAGACCGAACATCGTCCAGATCCACGAGAAGGCGAACGAGAACACCAGCAGCAGGGCGATCCCGGTGACCACGCCGTCGACCCCGCCGCCGGGCCGGTAACCGAGGACCAGCCCGACGACGAGCATCACCACGGAGGCGATGGTGTAGCGCAGGGCGTCTCCGAGCAGGTAGCCGACCATCGCGGCCGGCCGCCAGACCGGCAGCGAGCGGAAGCGGTCGAAGACGCCCTTCTCGATGTCGGTGTTCACCGACACCCCGGTGTACATGGTGATCATGACCACCGACATCACCAGGATGCCGGGCAGCACGAACTGGATGTAGTCGCCCGGTGAACCGGCCAGCGCGCCGCCGAAGAGGTACGTGAACATCAGCAGGTTCATGATCGGGAACGCGGTGACGTCGAAGAGCTGCTCCGGCACGTGCTTGATCTTGAGCATCGCGCGCCAGCCGAACGTCAGCGACGCCGACAGGGAACTGGGCCGCGGGGGCCGTTCCCCGGCGACCAGCAGGGTGGCCAGGGACTCGGCGCTGACCGGTGCCGGCTCCTTGCTCCCGGCGCTCGTGACCGTACTCATGCCGCCACCTCGCCCTTCGTGCCCTTCGTGCCGTCCGTGCTGTCCGTGCTGTCCGTGCCTCCGCCGGTGTCCGGGACCGTGTCCTGTCCGGTGCCGTGGCCGGTCAGGGCCAGGAAGACCTCGTCGAGGCTGGGCTGCCCCAGGGAGAAGTCGTCGACGGTGACGCCGGCCCGGGTCAGCGCGGTGAGCGCGCGGGCGGCCTGGTCGGCGGCGGTGTCCCCGGCCGCCGCGCTCAGCCGGGCGGTCAGCGCCACCGGATCGCCCTCCAGCCGTACTTCGGCGGCCGGCAGGTCGCGCAGGATCCGCTCGGCGTCGGACCGCCGCCCCGCGTCGCGCAGCCGCAGATGGACGGAACCGGCGCCGACGGACGCCTTCAGCTCCCCCTTGGTCCCCTCGGCGATCACCTTGCCCCTGTCGATGACGGCGATCCGGGCGGCCAGCTGGTCGGCCTCGTCCAAGTACTGGGTGGTCAGCATCACGGTGGTGCCCTGGGCGACGACCGCGCGCACGATGTCCCACACCTGGTTGCGGCTGCGCGGGTCCAGGCCGGTGGTCGGCTCGTCCAGGAAGAGGAGGTCGGGAGTGTTGAGGATGGACGCGGCGATGTCGATGCGGCGCCGCATGCCGCCGGAGTAGTGCTTGACCCGCCGGGAGGCCGCGTCCGTCAGTCCGAAGGCTTCGAGCAGTTCCCCGGAGCGCCGTCGGGCGGCCGTCCTGCCGTGGCCGAGGAGCCGGCCGAGCAGGACCAGGTTCTCGGTGCCGGTGAGGTCCTCGTCCACGGACGCGTACTGTCCGGTGAGGCTCACCCGGCCGCGTACCTCGTCCGCCTCGCGGACCACGTCGTGGCCGAAGACCTGGGCGCGGCCGCCGTCCGGCCGCAGCAGCGTCGCGAGGATCCTCACCGCGGTGGTCTTGCCGGCCCCGTTCGGACCGAGGACGCCGTAGACCGTGCCGGCCGGCACCCGCAGGTCCACCCCGTCGACGGCACGGGTCTCGCCGAACGTCTTCACCAGGCCCTCGGTTTCGATCGCGAGGCCGGACGGCTGCGTGCTCATGCTGAGAGTCCTTCCGCGTTCTTGGCCCACGCATGGGGAGACCTTCACCGTCCCGCGGACTCATCGCTCGCGCACGGGGTTTTCCAAGAGGGGTGGCCGACCGGCCGGGGGCCGTGTCCGTACGGGCGGGAGGAGGAAGCCGGCGGGAGGGGAAAGCCGGTGGGAGGAGGAAGCCGGCGGGAAGGGAAAGCCGGCGGGAGGCGGGAGGCGGGAGGTGGGCGGCCGGGTCGGGAGGGTCCGGCGGGGCGCCCGGGGGTAGCGTCCCCTTCATGCATGCGATCACGATCCCCGAACCCGGAGGCCCCGAGGCGCTGGTCTGGGCCGAGGTCCCCGACCCCGTGCCCGGTGAGGGCGAGGTCCTCGTCGAGGTGACGGCCAGCGCCGTCAACCGGGCCGACATCATGCAGCGGCAGGGTTTCTACCCGCCCCCGCCCGGCGCGTCCCCCTACCCCGGCCTGGAGTGCTCCGGACGCGTCGCCGCCCTCGGCACCGGCGTCTTCGGCTGGTCCGTGGGCGACGAGGTGTGCGCGCTGCTGGCGGGCGGCGGCTACGCCCAGAAGGTCGTCGTCCCGGCCGGGCAGCTGCTGCCGGTGCCCGAGGGCGTCGGCCTGAAGCACGCCGCCGCGCTGCCCGAGGTGGTCTGCACCGTCTGGTCGAACGTCTTCATGATCGCCCACCTCCGTCCCGGTGAGACCTTCCTCGTGCACGGCGGCTCCAGCGGCATCGGCACCATGGCGATCCAGCTCGCCAAGGCGGTCGGCGCCAAGGTCGCCGTGACGGCGGGCACCGGCGAGAAGCTGGAGCGCTGCGCCGAGCTGGGCGCCGACATCCTCATCAACTACCGGGAGCAGGACTTCGTCACCGAGGTCAAGCGGGCCACGGACGGCGCCGGTGCCGACGTCATCCTCGACAACATGGGCGCCAAGTACCTGGACCGCAACGTGCGGGCGCTCAACTTCAACGGCCGGCTGGCGATCATCGGCATGCAGGGCGGCCGGAAGGCCGAGCTGGACATCGGCGCGCTCCTCGCCAAACGCGCCGCCGTGACCGCCGCGGGGCTGCGCGCCCGCCCCCAGGAGGAGAAGGCGGCCGTCGTGGCGGCCGTGCGCGAGCACGTCTGGCCGCTCCTCGCCGAGGGCCGCGTGCGCCCGATCGTCGACCGGGAGATGCCGATGAGCGACGCGTCCGCCGCCCACCGGGTCGTCGAGGAGAGCGGCCACATCGGCAAGGTGCTGCTGGTCGCGCCGTAACGGCCGCGGTACGGGTGTCGCGCTCGCCCCGCTCATGTCCGGCGCAGCCGGAGACCGACGAAGGCGAGGACCAGGCCGAGTCCGACCAGGACCAGCCCGCTGCCCAGCGGCAGGATCCGCGGGGCGGGCCCGGACTCGTCCTCGGTGTGCGCGACGGGCCGGGGGACGGGACGGCGTGCCGGAGTCTCGGAAGGCGCCAGTCCGGCCTCCCCCGGTCCTGCCGAGGCGTCGCCTGGGCCGACCGGTCCGGCGCTGTCGCCCCTTCCCTTCTCCCCGGGCCCGGCGTCCGCGTCCCTCGTCTCCTCCGCCTCCGCCTCCGCGTCCCCCTGCCGGCCCGGCCGCTGCCGCCCCTCGCCGGCCCTGCTCCCGGCGCGGGAGGGTTCGGCGCGGGCCTCGGGAGAGGCTTTCGCGGACCGTGAGGGGGCCGGAGGCGAGGGCCGGGCGGAACGCGTGGCCGGCGGGGTGGACGCCACCGCGTGCGGCGGCGCGGGTCCCGGGCCGTGCGCCGCGCCGGTCGCGCTCGCCGCGCAGGGGGACACGACCGCGCTCAGTGCCAGGGACCCGGCCAGTGCCGTGACCCGCAGTGCGTGCAGACGTGGAGTCACACCGGTGACCCCCTCCCGGTAGCCGTCGTACTCGTCGTACTCGTCGTACTCGTCGTGGTGGTCAGGGCTGTCGTGGCCGTCGTGGCCGTCGTGGCCGTCGCCCTGTCGTACCTGTCGTCCCTGTCGTCAAGATCGACGGAACAAGCGTCACACCCGCCGACCATTCCGGCATTCCGGGTGGAGCCGAACGCGGGAGACCCGGTTCGGGCAGGGGCACCCCGGTGACGCGGTGCGGGCGTGCGAGAGAATGACGGCATGGAGATGCCGAGGAACGACAGGTCGTCGGAGAACCCCCAGATCCTGGTCGTCGGCCGGGACGGCATGGCGCTCAACGGCGGCGGTGACGGAGACGAGGACGCCCGGGAGACCCCGGTGACGGACCAGGTCGAGCAGCCCGCGAAGGTCATGCGCATCGGCAGCATGATCAAGCAGCTTCTGGAGGAGGTGCGCGCCGCTCCCCTGGACGACGCCAGCCGGGCCCGGCTCAAGGAGATCCACTCCAGCTCGGTGAAGGAGCTGGAGGACGGTCTCGCGCCGGAGCTGGTGGAGGAACTGGAGCGGCTGTCCCTGCCCTTCACGGAGGAGGCGACCCCCAGCGACGCGGAACTGCGGATCGCCCAGGCGCAGTTGGTGGGCTGGCTGGAGGGGCTGTTCCACGGGATCCAGACCACCCTGTTCGCCCAGCAGATGGCCGCCCGTGCCCAGTTGGAGCAGATGCGCCGCGCCCTCCCGCCCGGCATCGGCGACGCCGAGGAAGGCCCCCACCCGGGCGGTCGCTCGGGCGGGCCGTACCTCTAGACCCCGCCGCCCCGCCCCCTGGACCACCGACCCCGTGAGGCCCGGCAGCGAGGACTGCCGGGTCTTCGGCGTTCCCGGAGCGGCTCTCCCGGTTCCTCTCGGGCTGTTCCGGGCCGTTCCGGGCTTCCGGGGCCTGTTCCGGTCCTCTGAGGCCCTCGCATTCGTTCCGGGGCGCTCGGACCCGTTCCGGGTTCTCGGTCTCCCCGGGCTCTGCGGTACCGGGCTCTGCGGTACCGGGGTCCCACGGCCCCCGGGTCGTGCGGTCCGGCGTGCGGTGTACGTTCCGGCGCACGGCGAGCCGCCGGTGACCACGCCCACCGGCGTGACCCGGACCGTGGCGAAGGTCACTTACGGCGATGTGACTCCGCCAGAACCCGCGGCGGGGAAAACTTGATCCAATCCGCGGTTCCGCCCAGTCTGCCGAAGGGCCTCGACACGTCAAGCGCGGTGCCCGATCCGTGACCGTACGCGAAGGAAGCGTCATGGATGCGTTACGGCGCGGGTGCGGACGGTACACAGAATTTGCACGACCGTACGGAAACACGGTTTCATGACCGGTCCGTCACGTGCCGGGCCCGGCGCCCATTGCGGACCGGAGGCTTGCGCGGAGGCTGTAGCGTGGCCGACGGAGACCGTGACACAACACCGCGCGTACCGCGGGCAGAAACGACGGCGAGGACTGATGGCACAGCAGCAGCGCGCTCAGGGCCCGTCCGAACCCGAGGCGACTGGCGGCGGTATGTCGGACGCGCCGGAGACCTGGGGCAACGGCGGGTTGGTCGGCGACGGCCGGTACCGGCTGACCCGCAGACTCGGGCGGGGCGGCATGGCCGAGGTGTTCGCCGCGGAGGACGTCCGCCTGGGACGCACCGTGGCGGTCAAGCTGCTCCGTGCCGACCTCGCCGAGGACCCGGTCTCCAAGGCCCGCTTCACGCGCGAGGCGCAGTCCGTGGCCGGGCTCAACCACCACGCGATCGTCGCCGTGTACGACTCCGGCGAGGACTTCGTCGGCGGCCAGTCCGTGCCGTACATCGTCATGGAGATCGTCGAGGGCCGCACCATCCGCGACCTCCTCCTCAACGCCGAGGCGCCCGGCCCCGAGCAGGCGCTGATCATCGTCTCCGGCGTCCTGGAGGCGCTGGCCTACTCGCACCAGCACGGCATCGTGCACCGCGACATCAAGCCGGCCAACGTCATCATCACCAACAGCGGCGCCGTGAAGGTGATGGACTTCGGCATCGCCCGCGCCCTGCACGGGGCGTCGACGACGATGACGCAGACCGGCATGGTCATGGGCACCCCGCAGTACCTCTCCCCGGAGCAGGCCCTCGGCAAGGCCGTCGACCACCGCTCCGACCTGTACGCCACCGGCTGCCTGCTCTACGAACTCCTCGCGCTGCGCCCGCCGTTCACCGGCGAAACCCCGCTGTCGGTGGTCTACCAGCACGTCCAGGACATCCCGACGCCCCCGTCCGAGGTCTCCGACGCGGTCCCGCCGGAGCTGGACGGGCTCGTCATGCGCTCGCTGGCCAAGGAGCCCGACGACCGCTTCCAGACCGCCGAGGAGATGCGCGGACTGGTCCAGTACGCGCTGCAGATGCTGTACGACCAGGGCGGCCACACCGGCACCTGGAACACCGGCCCGGTCACCCACGACGGGCGGCAGACGCCCACGGCCGGGTTGGGGATGGCCGGCACGACCGCGCTGCCGCACCCCGACCACTCGGGCACCGCGCAGATCCCCCAGCCGATCCTGCCGGGCGGCTACGGCGGCGGCGACGACGGCGGCTTCGAGGGGCACGGGAACCGGGGCAGCGGCCGGGGCAAGCTGTGGATCCTGGCCGTGCTCGCGGTGATCGCCATCGCGGGCGGCGTCGCGCTGGCGATGAACCAGGGCGGGGACGAGAGCGGCGGCAAGACCGACACCTCCACGTCGCCGAGCGCCACGCAGAGCACCGGCGAGGAGAAGACCTCGGAGTCGCCGACCGACGAGGCCACCGACGAGACGGACACCGGCACCGGCAGCGGCAGCGGCAGCGGGGGCAGTTGGTCGACGCCGTCGTACCAGCAGTCGTGGACGCCGTCCGCGACGCAGTCCCAGGAGACCAGCGTGGAGCCGACGGGCGAGGAGACCGGGGGCGTCCAGCCCACGGACACCGCGACCGACGACACCGGCGGCGACGGCGGGGAGACCGGGGGCACCCAGCCCACGGCCACCGCGACCGACGACGGCGGCAGCGGCGACGGCGGCGAGGAAGACGACGGCCTGGGCGGTCTGGGCGGCTGAGCCACCCGGCACCGGCGGGGACCTCGCGCCCGCCGGCACCGGCCGGGAACCCCGCGCCGGCACCGACAGGTTCCCGGCCCGGCGGTACCGGTCGGGAACCCCGCGCCCGCCGATACCGGTCGGGAACCCCGCGCCGGCACCGACCGGGAACCCCGCGCCCGCCGGCACCGCTCCCCGGGATCAGTCGGCGAACGCCTCGCACACCGCGTCGTACTCCCGGGTCCACCACACCGCGAGGGCCGACGCCGCGGGGAACTGCGGGTCGGCCCGCCGGTCGCCGCGCTCGTAGTGCCAGCGCAGCATCCAGAAGTCGTTGAGCCGCTCCCACCACACCCGGTGCACGGCGGCCACGAGCTGGGAGGGCGTGGCGCCCGCGGTGCGCCGGTACGCGCGCGCGTACGCGCGTACCCTCGGCAGGTCGAGCGGGCCGGCGGGGCGGACGAAGAAGATCGCGGCGGCGCGTACGGCCTCTTCCGCGCGCGGGCGCACGCCGAGCCGGTCCCAGTCCACGATCGCGGCCGGCGCCTCCCCCCGGTAGAGCAGGTTGAACGGGTGGAAGTCGCCGTGCACCCAGCCCACCGCGCCACCGCGCGGCGGACGCCGGCCGGCGTGCCGTTCGAGGAGTGCGCGGCGCTCCAGCAGCCGGTGCCGGGCGAGTGCGTCGAAGGAGTCGGCGGGCCGGTGCCGGCGCACCTGGGCGAGCAGGTCGTCGATGAGGGCGAAGGTGTCGGCGGGGTCGGCGCTCGCGGCCGGGTCGGGCACGCCGTCGGCTCCGGCCCGGACCGCCGCGCGCGGTTCGGCCCCCGGCATCACCTGTTCCAGACCGGCGTGCACGGCACCGAGCAGCGCGCCGAGCCGTTCGCACTGGGCCTCGGTGAGCTGTCCGCCGTGCCGGTGCCGGCCCTCGATCCACGGGTGCAGGGCGTAGCAGTGGCCGCCGACCACGACCACCGTGCGCCCGTCGCGGCCGGACAGGGCGGGGGCGACCGGGACGCCCAGGCCGGCCAGGCGCCGGGTGGCCCGGTGCTGGCGGTCGATGGCGGCCGGCGTGGCGGTCTCGGGGTCGAAGTGGTGCTTGAGGAAGAAGCGGCCGCGGGTGGTGCACAGGCGCCAGCCACGGTTGAGCAGACCCTGGTCGACGGGTTCGCAGGAGAGCGCGGAACCGGCGCGGTACTGGGGGAGGAGGGCGCCCAAGGGGGGCGCGTGAGGCACAGTGGTGGGTACACATAAGCGCGGCACGCCGCTGATGCTAGGGCACGGGGATCCGTTGTGAGCTGGGCTTTCTCACACACAGTCATCGGTGGTCGCTTTCGGTCGCCATCCCGTCAGGGGGTGCATCGGAGCGCGCCCGCTGTGTCCCGAAGTGGTGTTCCGTGACCTCTGCCCCCGCCTCCGCCTCGGTCCCCGCTCCCGCCTCCGCCCGCCTCCGCCCCGTCTCCGCCCCGTCTCCGCCCCGCCTCCGCCCCGCCTCGGCTCCCGCCTCCGCCTCCGCCCCGCCTCGGCTCCCGCCTCCGCCTCCGCCCCGCCTCGGCTCCCGCCTCCGCCTCCGCCCCGCCTCGGCTCCCGCTCCCGCCTCCGCCTCCGCCCCGCCCGCTCTCGCGCGGGCGCCACAGCCGTACGCACCGGAGTGCCACAGCCGTACGCGCCGAGGCGCCCCGGTCGTACGCGCCGGAGCGTCCCGGCCGTACGCCCCAGGACGTCACGGCCCGGTGGCCGGCCGAGGGCGCGGCGCGGACCGCAGGGGAGGAAGCGCCCCGATTCGCCCGTCTCCGGGGACGGAACCGGGGTCCCGCGCGGGCCCTTCCCGCGCCCGGGGCGGCCGGGATAACGTGCCGTTGTCCCGGCCTCCTGCGGCGCTGTGACCAGTGCCTGTTCCCGACTTTGCCGATTTACTAGGAAACCCAAATAAAAATGCAGGTCAGGAGGGGTTTCACAGATATGTGGCGCACTGGGTAACGTGCTATTTGCAGGACGCTCGCCGGGGCACCTGTCACGCCCGTAGCCGACTTTGGCGCACCCACCCCGTGCGCCCGCCGGACGCGGGTGAGCCGCACCGCCTCCCGGCGAACCCGGGGGCCGGACCGACGGAGGAGCACACGTGACCGTGGAGAGCACTGCCGCGCGCAAGCCGCGACGCAGCGCCGGGAGCAAGGCCGGAAACACCGGCATCACCGGCACCAAGGCGGCCGGCGCCACCGGTACCAAACGCGCCGCGCGCAGCCCCCGCGCCGCCGCCAAGGGCACCGACCCGCAGCTCGTGCAGCTGCTGACGCCCGAGGGCAAGCGCGTCAAGAACGCCGAGTTCGACCCGTACGTCGCCGGTGTCACCCCCGACGAGCTGCGCGGCCTGTACCGCGACATGGTGCTCACCCGGCGCTTCGACGCCGAGGCCACCGCGTTGCAGCGCCAGGGCGAACTGGGGCTGTGGGCGTCGCTGCTCGGCCAGGAGGCCGCGCAGATCGGCTCCGGCCGGGCCACCCGCGAGGACGACTACGTCTTCCCGACCTACCGCGAGCACGGCGTCGCCTGGTGCCGCGGGGTCGACCCGACCAACCTGCTGGGCATGTTCCGCGGCGTCAACAACGGCGGCTGGGACCCCACCAGCAACAACTTCCACCTCTACACCATCGTCATCGGCTCCCAGACGCTGCACGCCACCGGCTACGCGATGGGCGTCGCCATGGACGGCGCCGACTCGGCCGTCCTCGCCTACTTCGGCGACGGCGCCTCCAGCCAGGGCGACGTCATGGAGTCGTTCAACTTCGCCGCGGTCTACAACGCGCCGGTGATCTTCTTCTGCCAGAACAACCAGTGGGCGATCTCGGAGTCCAACGAGAAGCAGACCCGGGTGCCGCTCTACCAGCGCGCCGAGGGCTTCGGCTTCCCCGGCGTCCGCGTCGACGGCAACGACGTCCTGGCCTGCCTGGCGGTCACCCGCTGGGCGCTGGAGCGGGCCCGGCGTGGTGAGGGACCGGCGCTCATCGAGGCGTACACCTACCGGATGGGCGCCCACACCACCTCCGACGACCCCTCGCGCTACCGCCACGACGACGAGCGGCTCGCGTGGGAGGCGAAGGACCCGATCCTGCGCCTCCGTCGCCACCTGGAGGCCGCACACCACGCGGACGAGGGGTTCTTCGTGCAGCTGGAGGCCGAGAGCGAGGCGTTGGGCAAACGAGTGCGCGAAGTGGTCCGTGCCATGCCGGACCCGGACCGGTTCGCCCTCTTCGAGCACGCGTACGCGGACGGGCACGCGCTGGTCGACGAGGAGCGCGCCCAGTTCGCCGCCTACCAGGCGTCGTTCGCCGACACCGAGGCCGAGGGGGTCTGATCATGGCCGAGAAGATGGCGATCGCCAAGGCGATCAACGAGTCGCTGCGTCACGCCCTGGAGACGGACCCCAAGGTCCTGGTCATGGGCGAGGACGTCGGCAAGCTCGGCGGGGTGTTCCGGGTGACGGACGGCCTGCAGAAGGACTTCGGCGAGGGCCGCGTCATCGACACCCCGCTCGCCGAGTCCGGCATCGTCGGCACGGCGATCGGCCTCGCGCTGCGCGGCTACCGCCCCGTGGTGGAGATCCAGTTCGACGGCTTCGTCTTCCCGGCGTACGACCAGATCGTCACGCAGCTCGCGAAGATGCACGCCCGCGCGCTGGGCAAGATCAAGCTGCCGGTCGTCGTGCGCATCCCCTACGGCGGCGGGATCGGCGCGGTCGAGCACCACTCGGAGTCCCCGGAGGTGCTCTTCGCGCACGTGGCGGGCCTGAAGGTGGTCACACCGTCCAACCCCTCGGACGCCTACTGGATGATGCAGCAGGCCATCCAGAGCGACGACCCGGTGATCTTCTTCGAGCCCAAGCGGCGCTACTGGGACAAGGGCGAGGTCGACCCGGAGGCGATCCCCGGCCCGCTGCACGCGGCGCGGGTGGCCCGTGAGGGCACCGACCTCACCCTGGTCGCCTACGGGCCGATGGTGAAGCTCTGCCTGGAGGTGGCCGACGCGGCGGCGGAGGAGGGCCGGTCCCTGGAGGTCGTCGACCTGCGCTCGGTCTCCCCGCTGGACTTCGACACCGTGCAGGCCTCGGTGGAGAAGACCCGCCGCCTGGTCGTGGTGCACGAGGCGCCGGTCTTCCTCGGCTCCGGCGCGGAGATCGCCGCGCGGATCACCGAGCGCTGCTTCTACCACCTGGAGGCCCCGGTGCTCCGGGTCGGCGGCTACCACGCGCCGTACCCGCCGGCGCGTCTGGAGGAGGAGTACCTGCCCGACCTGGACCGGGTGCTGGATGCCGTCGACCGCTCGCTGGCGTACTGAGGAGAGGGTCGTGACGACGATGACGGAAGGGTCCGTGGGCGCCGTGCGCGAGTTCAAGATGCCCGACGTGGGCGAGGGACTCACCGAGGCCGAGATCCTCAAGTGGTACGTCCAGCCCGGCGACACGGTCACCGACGGCCAGGTGGTCTGCGAGGTCGAGACGGCCAAGGCCGCGGTGGAACTGCCCATCCCCTACGACGGCGTGGTCCGCGCGCTGCACGTCCCCGAGGGCACCACGGTCGACGTGGGCACGGCGATCATCGCCGTGGACACGGGCGGCGGGGCGGCCGCCGAGCCGGTCCGGGAGACGGCGGCGGAGGAACCGGCGGGCGCGGCGTCCGGGGCCGGTGCGTCCGGGGCCGGTGCGTCCGGGCAGCCGCAGGGTCGCCAGCCGGTCCTGGTCGGTTACGGGGTGGCGACCTCCTCGACCCGCCGCCGCCCTCGCAAGACGCCGCAGACGCCCGCCGAGCCCACCACGAATCCCGTCGCGGGACGGCCCGTCGCGGGGCCTGCCACGGGTCCCGTCGCGGGGCCGGCCGCCGCACCCGCCGCCGTACCGGCAGCCGCACCGGCAGCCGCACCGGCAGCCGCACCCACCGCCTCGATCCAGGCCGAGCTGAACGGCGGAAGCCCGGCCGCCGCGGGGCACGGCGGCCCGCTCCCCACCGGGCGTCCGCTGGCCAAGCCCCCGGTGCGCAAGCTCGCCAAGGACCTCGGCGTCGACCTGGCGGCGATCACCCCGACCGGCCCGAACGGCGTGATCACCCGCGAGGACGTGCACGCGGCGCTGAGCGGGCCGCCCGCCGGGACACCGGCCCCCGCGTCGGCTGCCCCCGCGTCCGCTGCCCCCGCGTCGGCGGTGTCCGCCCCGCCCGGGTCCGCCCCGGCCCCGTACGACGCGTCCCGCGAGACCCGCGTCCCCGTCAAGGGCGTCCGCAAGGCGACGGCCGCGGCGATGGTCGGCTCGGCGTTCACCGCGCCGCACGTCACGGAGTTCGTGACGGTCGACGTGACCCGCACCATGAAGCTGGTCGAGGAGCTGAAGCGGGACAAGGAGTTCGAGGGCCTGCGGGTCAATCCGCTGCTGCTGATCTCCAAGGCCCTGCTGGTCGCGATCCGGCGCCACCCGGACATCAACGCCTCCTGGGACGAGGCGGCCCAGGAGATCGTGGTCAAGCACTACGTCAACCTGGGCATCGCGGCGGCGACCCCGCGCGGCCTGATCGTGCCGAACATCAAGGACGCGCACGCCCAGACACTGCCGGAGCTGGCCCGTTCGCTGGGCGAGCTGGTGACGACGGCCCGGGAGGGCCGGACCTCCCCGGCCGCGATGCGCGGCGGCACGGTCACCATCACCAACGTGGGCGTCTTCGGCATCGACACCGGCACGCCGATCCTCAATCCCGGCGAGTCGGCGATCCTCGCCGTCGGCGCGATCAAGCCCCAGCCCTGGGTGCACAAGGGCAAGGTGAAGCCCCGCCAGGTGACCACGCTGGCGCTGAGCTTCGACCACCGCCTGGTCGACGGCGAGCTGGGCTCCAAGGTCCTCGCCGACGTGGCAGCGGTCCTGGAGCAGCCCAAGCGGCTGATCACCTGGGCGTAGCGGGCACGGCGAAGGGGGTCCACCGCCCGCCGGCGGTGGACCCCCTTCGCCATGTGGCCGTACTGCCACGGGTGTGTTCCCGTACTGCTCCGGGTGCGTCCCCGTATGCCCCGCACGTCCCGCACGTCCCGTACGTTCCCGTACGACTCCGTACGGTGCGTCAGCTGATCTTGGCGTAGCCGTAGTTGACGAGCTTCTTCACGTCCGAGGTGCGGTTGGCCGCCGAGGACGAGGTGAGCACCGCGCCGACCACCGACTCACCGTTCTTGGTGGCGGCGAACACCAGGCAGTACTTGGCGGAGGAGCCGGAGCCGGTCTTCACGCCCAGCGTGCCGTTCCAGCCGAGCAGGGTGTTGGTGTTCGACCAGGTCGCCATGGTGCGGGTGGACCCGGTCTTGGTGATGGTCTTCGCCTTGTACGTCTTGGCCTTCACGACCGACTTGAAGGTGGAACTCTTCATCGCGCTGCGGGCGAGCTTGGTCAGGTCGCGCGGCGTCGAGTAGTTGGACCCGTTGCTGATGCCGTCGAACGAGTCGAAGTGCGTGTGGGACATGCCCAGGCTCTTGGCCATGGAGTTCATCTTGCCGATGAAGTTCTTGGTGCGGGCCGAGACGGTCGAGCCGGAGCCGAACTTGTCGGCCAGCGCCATCGCGGCGTCGCAGCCGGACGGCAGCATCATCCCGTAGAGGAGCTGGCGGACGGTGACCTTGTCACCGACGATCAGCCGGGCCGACGAGGCACCCTTGGAGACGATGTAGTCGCTGTACGCCTTCTTGATGGTGACCTTGGAGTCCAGGTTCAGGTTGCTCTGCGAGAGCACGACCTTCGCGGTCATGATCTTCGTGGTGGAGGCGGTGAGCCGCGTGGTGTCGGCGGACTTGCTGTAGAGCGTCTTGCCGTTGGCGCTGTTCATCAGGAACCCGCCCTTGGCGGTGATGCTCGGCGTCGTGACGGCCTGGGCCGGTGCCGCGGTGAGGACGCCGGTCGCCAGCATGGTGCCGCTCGTCACGGCGACGGCGACGGCTCTGCGGAAGCGGAAGCCCTGATTGACGGTTTTCACGTGAAGTACCCCGATTGTCGGTAATTCATCGGCGGTGCCGCCGAGTTGAGGTCAGTTCATCATCTGCAACAGCATGATGCCGCGTCTGTGTCCGACTCGCGGCGGGGGTGGATGGTTGCCCCGCGGCACGGGAGATGTCCGCATGACGGACGCGATCCCTCATGCGCCCCTGTTGTATCTATCCTGTGGGCATGACCATGGCCGTGAAGCAACCTCCCGCCGCCGACCGCGTCTACACCCACGTCAAGCAAGGTGTCCTCGACCGCCGTTACGAGGGCGGCACCCTGCTGACCGAGGGTGAGCTGGCCGAGGCCACCGGGGTCTCGCGCACCCCGGTGCGCGAGGCGCTGCTGCGGCTGGAGGCCGAGGGGCTGATCCGGCTCTACCCGAAGAAGGGCGCCCTCGTCCTGCCCGTCTCCGCGCAGGAGATCGCGGACGTGGTGGAGACGCGGCTGCTGGTCGAGGAGCACGCGGCCCGCAAGGCCGTACCCGCCCCGCCCGCGCTCCTCGCGCGGCTGGCGGAGCTGCTCGACGAGCACAAGGAGCGCGCCGCGGCCGGGGACTTCGCCGCCGCCGCCGTCGCCGACCGCTGCTTCCACGCCGAGATCGTGCGCAGCGGCGGCAACGAGATCCTCTCCCGCCTCTACGACCAGCTGCGCGACCGCCAGCTGCGGATGGGCGTCGCCGTCATGCACTCCCACCCCGACCGCATCGCCAAGACCATCACCGAGCACCAGGAGATCCTCGACGCGCTGCGCGCGGATGACGCGGAGGCGGCCGTCGGTGCCGTCGGCCGGCACGTCGGCTGGGTCTCCCACCTGGCCCGGGGGGAGGTCCGATGAGCGGCGCCGGTACCCCGCTGCCCACCGGCCGCCCGGAGGGGGAACCCCCGGGCGGCCGGCGCGCGATCGCCGTCTGGGGCGTCGGCGTCGCCGTCTACTTCGTGGCCGTCATCTTCCGCACGTCGCTGGGTGTCGCGGGACTGGACGCGGTCGAGCGCTTCCACGTGGGCGCCTCGGCGCTGTCCACCTTCTCCATACTCCAGCTGCTGGTCTACGCGGGCATGCAGATACCCGTCGGCCTGCTGGTCGACCGGCTCGGCACCAAGAAGGTGCTGGGCATCGGCGCGGTGCTGTTCACCCTGGGCCAGCTCGGCTTCGCCCTCTCCCCCTCCTACGGCACGGCGCTGGCCTCGCGGGCGCTGCTGGGCTGCGGTGACGCGCTGACCTTCATCAGCGTGCTGCGGCTGGGCACCCGCTGGTTCCCGGCCCGGCGCGGGCCGGTGGTCGCCCAGCTGGCCGGACTGGCCGGCATGGCCGGCAACCTGGTCTCCACCCTGGTCATCGCCCGCCTGCTGCACGGCATCGGCTGGACGGCGGCGTTCGCCGGCAGCGCGCTGGCCGGCGTGGTCGTCCTCGTCCTGCTGCTGCTCTTCCTCAAGGACCACCCCGAGGGCCACGAGCCCGAGCCGTCGGCGCACCGGGGCGCGACGTACGTACGGAGCCAGATCGCCGCCTCCTGGCGGGAGCCGGGGACCCGGCTCGGCCTGTGGGTGCACTTCACCACGCAGTTCCCGGCGATGGTGTTCCTGCTGCTGTGGGGCCTGCCGTTCCTGGTCGAGGCACAGGGCCTGTCCCGCGCCACGGCCGGCGAACTGCTCACCCTCGTCGTGCTGTCGAACATGGCCGTCGGCCTGGTCTACGGCCAGGTCGTCGCCCGGCACCACGGGGCGCGGCTGCCGCTGGCGCTGGCGACCGTGGGTGCCACGGCCCTGCTGTGGGCGGCGACGCTCGCCTACCCGGCCGAGCGCGCGCCGATGTGGCTGCTGATCGTGCTGTGCGTGGTGCTGGGCGCCTGCGGACCGGCCTCGATGATCGGTTTCGACTTCTCCCGCCCGGCCAACCCGCCGGAACGTCAGGGCACCGCCTCCGGCATCACCAACATGGGCGGTTTCATCGCCTCGATGACGACGCTGCTGGCCATCGGCGTGCTGCTGGACGCCACGGGGGACGACTACACGGTCGCCTTCTGCGCGGTGTTCGTGCTCCAGGCGCTGGGCGTCTCGCAGATCCTGCGGCTGCGCGGACGGGCGGCGCGGCGGGAGCGGGAGCGGCTGGTCACCAGTCGGGTGTCGTCGGTGCACGTTCCCGTGTGACGGTGCGCGCCCGGGGTGCCGGCCGCGCACGATGGCTCGGCCGCGCACCACAGGTCAGGCGCGCACCACGGACCGGCCGCGCACCACGGACCGACCGCGCACCACGGACCGACCGCGGCCGGGACGCCCCTCGGTCACCGTGCCCTGCCCCGCTGGGTGGGACCGGCAACGCCACCGGCCCCGGTCTCTCGCCCTGCCGCCCTCCCGCCCCCAGGTCCCCCGGTGCGCCCGCGCGGCCCGGCTCCCGCGTGCGTCAACCGCCGACGGCCCTCACCCGTCCGCGGCCACGGTGGTCGCCGCCCGGGGACGCGGCCGTCACTTGGTGACGGTGAAGTGCCGCAGGATCGCCGCCGTCAGCTCCGGGTCGCCCTCCGTCTTCACCCGGTCGGCCACCGCCTCCGGCGTCACCCGGCCGCAGGCCAGGCGGACGTACGTCTCCCAGTCCAGGGTCAGGGTGGCGACCGGGCCCAGCGCGGGGACCGTCTCCAGGGTGCCGCGGCCCTGGATGTCGACGCGGATCGTGCGCAGGAACTCGACGGGACCGTGGACGTCGAAGACGACGGCCGAACTGCGCGGCGCGTCCGCGTCCTGGGCGACGATCCGCGGCAGCTCGGCGAGCAGCACGTCACGGGCGACGTGCGCGCCGGGGGAGTCGAGGTCGCCGGGGTGGCCGAGGGCGGTGCGCAGGTCCTGCTCGTGCACCCACACCTCGAAGGCGTGCCGGCGCATCGCCTCCTCCAGGGTCAGCTCGGCGCCGAGCGGGCCGCGCACCTTGGCGTCCGGGTCGCGCGACTCGTTGCGCAGCTGCCGGTTGCGCCGGATGATCATGTATTCCAGCTCGGCGGTCATCTCGGGCGCCGTGTGGTGCCGACGGGCGTCGACCTGCATCTCCATGTAGCGCTGGTGGTCATTGGTGACGTGGAACAGGTCGCGCGGGAGCGCGTGGATGGGACGCGGGTCGCCGAGCATCTCCGAGTCCAGGCCGATGACATGGGAGACGACATCACGCACGGACCAGCCGGGGCACGGCGTACGGCGGTTCCACTCTGCTTCCACGAGCGGCTGCACCAGCTCGGATATCGCTTCGATGGAGTGAGTCCAGGCGTCGGCGTAGGGCTGGAGGGTGGGATGCAGACTCACGGAACGGGACCCCTCGGCGGTCGGTACAGTCGGTCGGTACAGGTGGACGGGCGGCGGTCGGCGGGCGTCTTGGGAGGCTAAGTTACGCTGCTGTGCGGCACCCCGGCAGTGCTTTCGTGTGACGATCGTAGGCCCGTGTTGACACCTGGAACGCCAGGGTGGGCCCCCGCCCGGCGCCGGGCGCCCGCTCAGCCGCCCCCCGGCTCCTTCTCGCGGTCCCTCTCCCGCTCCTTCTCCCGCTCCTTCTCGGCCAGGTGGATCACGCACACCGTCAGCGCGATCAGCAGTGCCGGGTCGGCGTCCTCGTGGACGACGTCCAGGCCGTAGGCGTCCCGGACGGTCAGCAGGCGGCGGGAGACCACGGCCAGCGGCCCGCCGTCGTACTCGATGGCGAACTCCCGGTCGAGGATCCTGCCGCTGACGTCGAGCCCGTCGCCGTCGGCGAGGGCCACCCGGTAGTGGTCGCGCAGCAGTGACAGCCGCTCGCGCCGGATGGTGGCCAGCTGCTCGCCGGCCCGTTCGATCACCATGGTGCCGCGCAGCGCGAACATCTTCTGGTGGATGCCGGCCAGGACCCGCCCCCGGGCGTCCTTCAGCTCCCAGGTGTCCCGCAGCCGCATCGCCTTGCCGTCGACGAGGAACACCTTGTCGCCCCGGTCGTCCTCGATCCAGTAGTCGTCACCGAAGCCGAGGAGCCGGTCGTACAGGAGGAATCTCATACGGGCATCGCTTCCCCGGCGGCCGGCCCGAAACGTCGGCGGTAGGCCGAGGGGCTGAGTCCGGTCTCCCGGCGCAGCCGCGCCCGCAGGTTCGCGGCGCTCCCCAGCCCGGTGCGCGCGGCCACCACGTCCAGCCGTTCCTCACCGCGCTCGATCAGCCGCCGGGCGAGGGTCACGCGCTCCGCCGTGAGCCAGGCGAGCGGCGTCGTGCCCAGCTGCGCCCGGAACCGCCGGTGCAAGGTGGCCGGGGAGACCGCCGCACGGGCCGCCAGGTCCGCCACCGTCAGCGGCTCCCCCAGGCGCTCCTGCGCCCAGGCCAGCAGCGGTGCCAGCGAGGAGTCCGGCACGTCGGGCACCGGCCGTTCCACGAACTGCCGCTGTCCGCCGTCCCGGTGCGCGGCGAACACCAGCCGCCGGGACACGGCGTTGGCGATCTCGGCGCCGTGGTCCCGGCGCCAGAGGTGGAGGCCCAGGTCCAGCGCGGCCGTGCTGCCCGCCGCGGTGAGCACGTCCCCGTCGTCCACGAACAGCACGTCCGGTTCCAGCAGCACGCGCGGGTGCAGCCGACGGAAGGTGTCGGCCCACATCCAGTGGGTCGCGGCCCGCCGCCCGTCGAGCAGCCCGGCCTCGGCGAGCGCGAAGCTGCCGGTGCACAGGCTGACCACGCGGGCGCCCCGGGCGTGCGCGCGCCGGACGGCCTCCAGGACGTCCCGGTCCCGCGGCACGACGTTGTCCGGCCGGCCGGGGACGACGAGCGTGTCCGCCGTGTCCACGGCATCCAGGCCGGACAGGCCGGTGACGCTGAAGAACCCGTGGTTCATCCGGACCACGGACGCGGGCCCGCACAGCGTCACCTCGTACAACGGCCCCGGCAGTCCGAGTTCGGGCCGGGGCAGCCCGAACATCTCGGTGGCACAACCGACCTCGAACGGATTGGTGCCCTCGTCGACGATCACCACGACCCGGTGCGGCGGGGCGGACCGGGAGGACTGCGAGGAATCATGCGTCACATGCGATTTCTAGCACTCGCGCGGCGCGTACGGCGGCCCGCACGATGGTGCCATGACCAAGGAACCCGTCTCCCTCACCGCCGCCCTCGACTCCTTCACGGAGTACTGGAGCCCGCGCGTCGTCACCACCGTCAACGAGTACGACGTCCGGATCGCCAAGGTCGAGGGCGAGCACCTCTGGCACGTCCACGACCACACCGACGAGTTCTTCCTCGTCCTCGACGGCGAACTGCGCATCGCCCTGCGCGAGCCGGCCGGCGAACGCGTGGTCGTCCTGCCCGCGGGCTCGGTCTTCACGGTCCCGCGCGGCACGGAACACAAGCCGTCCGCCCCCGTCCCCACGCGCATCCTGTTGCTGGAGCCCACCGGCACCTCCACCGTCGGCGACCGCCACGACGCCGTACCCGACCACGTGGACGTGACGACGGGGCACGCGCTGGGGACCACGCGGTGACGGGGCCGGACGCCTGGGAGGGGCCGGGGCGTCAGCCGCCGTACCCGTTGTTGTAGCCGTCACGCGAGTGGGGCCGTTCCTCGACGACCGGGGCCGTCGGGGGCATCACGACGCGCCGCCTGCGGGCGATGCTGCTGAAGGTCGCGACACCGATCAGACCGACGATCATGAAGATGACGCCGACCAGGTCGAGGTTGACACCCTGCATGTCCCAGTCGGTCGCGAACGTGAGGATGGCTCCCACGGCGATGAGGATGATGCACCCGCCGAGGCCCATGACTGTCGCCTCCCTGTAGATCCGGTCGGTTCCGGTCCTTCCGGTCGATCCGGTTCCGTTCGGATACCCCGGCAGGCAACACCCATGCGGCACACCGTACTTACGCGTCACCGCCCAGGAACGCCGCCAGCGCGTCCGCCAGCAGCCGCGGGTCGTCGGCGCCGCACAGCTCGCGGGCGCTGTGCATCGACAGGATGGCGGCGCCGATGTCGACGGTCCGGATGCCGTGCCGGGCGGCGGTGATCGGGCCGATCGTCGTGCCGCACGGCATGGAGTTGTTGGAGACGAAGGACTGGAAGGGGACGTTCGCCTTCTCGCAGGCGGCGGCGAACACCGCGCGGCCCGAACCGTCCGTCGCGTAGCGGTTGTTGACGTTGACCTTGAGGATCGGGCCGCCGTTGACGCGCGGGTGGTGCGTCGGGTCGTGCCGCTCCGCGTAGTTGGGGTGGACGGCGTGGCCGGTGTCGGAGGAGAGGCAGACGGTGCCGGCGAAGGCGCGGGCCCGGTCCTCGAACGTGCCGCCGCGCGCCAGCACCGAGCGTTCCAGCACGGTGCCGAGCAGCGGGCCGTCCGCGCCGGTGTCCGACTGCGAGCCGGTCTCCTCGTGGTCGAAGGCGGCGAGGACCGGGATGTACGACAGTCCGGCCCCGCCGTCCGCGACCGCGGCCAGCGCGGCCGTGGCGGCGTGCACGGACAGCAGGTTGTCCATGCGCGGCCCGGCGACCAGTTCCCGGTCGCGGCCCAGGTACGCCGGGGCCTCCACGGAGTGCGTCATCAGGTCCCAGCCGGTGACCGAACCGGCGTCCAGGCCCGCCTCCTGCTCCAGGAAGGCGATCAGGTCGCCGTCGCGGACGGTCTCGGAGAGGCCCCAGACCGGCTGGAGGTGGCGCTGCTTGTCGAGTCTGAGGCCGTCGGCGGTGACGTCGCGGTCGAGGTGGATGGCGAGCTGGGGGACGCGCAGCAGGGGCCGGTCGACGTTGACCAGCCGGGTCGAGCCGTCGCGCAGGCTGAGCCGGCCGGCCAGGCCCAGGTCGCGGTCGAGCCAGGAGTTCAGCAGCGGGCCGCCGTAGATCTCCACGGCGACCTGGCGCCAGCCGTGCGCCCCGGTGTCGGGACGCGGCTTGACGCGCAGGTTGGGGGAGTCGGTGTGGGCGCCGACGACGCGGAAGGGGGTGTGCGGATCGGCGCCCTCGGGGACGTACCAGGCGATGATCGCGCCGCCGCGCAGCACGTACTTGCCGCCGCTCGTCGCGTCCCAGGCGTCCGTCTCCGCGACCTGCCGGAATCCCGCCTCCTCCAGCCGCCGGGCGGCGTTCGCCACGGCGTGGTACGGCGTCGGGGACGCCGCGAGGAAGGACATCAGGTCATCGGTGTGGCCGCGGTCGAAGCGGGGGGGTTCGCTCATGGGGCCACCTTAATGACGGGACGTCCACCCGCATGAAGGGCACGGGCCCGGTCCCGGTCGTCGGCATAGCCGCGGTACCGGCCGCGCACCCGATGGACACCGCTGACCTGCGGCGCCGCCGCTCCGGCGCGGTGCCGTCCGGGCTGCCCGCAGCGGCGGGGGCGTCGCCGGACACCAGGAGTCCGGCAGCCGCTCCCCGCGCCGTGTCCTGATCGGTGACCGGGTGGTGACCGGGTGGTTCACCCGGTGACGAGGCAGGCCGCCACCGCGACGGGGACCGCCGCGTGCGACCGCCCGAGAGGGGAGGCCCCGGCGGTGGCACGGTCCCGCTCGCCAGGGACGTCGCTCTCCGCTTCCGCTCGCGTGGCGGACGTCCGGGCAGGAGCGGGGCGCGGGCACGGACCTGACGCGGGGCTTCGGCGGCTGCCCGCCGGGCACGCACGGAGCGGATCCCCCTGCTGGAGCGTGCCGCCGGCGCCCGCGCGGCCGAGCCGGCCACAGGGCGCCGCCGAACTCGGGGGGAGCCGCTCCACGCTCTCCCGGGAGCCGCCGGGACCCCTCGCCCATCCGCGAGCGGGCCCCGGCGCAGCGGGCGCCAGGAGCGGGCGCCAGGAGCGGGCGCCAAGAGGCGGCCTCCTGGAACCGGCCCCCTGGAACCGTCCTCCTGGAGTTCCTGGAGCTCTGAGCGGGCCCCTAGAACGCGGCCTCGTCCAGCTCCATCAGGTCCAGGTCGACGCCCTGGGCGACCTCGCGGGCCAGGGTGACGCCGGGCAGGACGTTCGCGGCGAAGAACTTCGCGGCGGCGATCTTGCCGGTGTAGAACGCCTTGTCCTTCGCGGACGCGGCCGGCAGCTTCTCGGCGGCGATCGCGGCGCCCTTGAGCAGCAGGTAGCCGACGATCACGTCACCGGAGGCCATCAGCAGGCGGGTGGTGTTGAGCCCGACCTTGTAGATGTTCTTGACGTCCTGCTCGGTGGCGGCGAGGTCGGTGAGCATCAGGCCGACGATGGCCTCCAGCTCGACGGCGGCCTTGGCGAGGTGCTCGCGGGCGCCGGCCAGCGCGTCACCGCCGGTGCCGAGGGCGAGGAACTTCTTGATCTCCTCGGCGAGCGAGTTCAGCGCGGCGCCCTGGTTGCGGACGATCTTCCGGAAGAAGTAGTCCTGGCCCTGGATCGCGGTGGTGCCCTCGTACAGGGTGTCGATCTTGGCGTCGCGGATGTATTGCTCGACCGGGTACTCCTGGAGGAACCCGGAGCCGCCGAAGGTCTGGAGCGACTGGGCGAGCTGCTCGTAGGCCTTCTCCGAGCCGTAGCCCTTGACGATCGGCAGGAGCAGGTCGTTGAGGGCGTGGTCGGCGGTGGTGTCCTCGCCGTTCGCCTCCTTGACCTGGATGGTGTCCTGCACGGACGCGGTGTACATCACCAGGGCGCGCATGCCCTCGGCGTACGCCTTCTGCGTCATCAGCGAGCGGCGGACGTCGGGGTGGTGGGTGATGGTGACCTTGGGCGCGGTCTTGTCCATGAAGTTCGCCAGGTCGGGGCCCTGGACGCGCTGCTTGGCGTACTCCAGCGCGTTGAGGTAGCCGGTCGACAGGGTCGAGATGGCCTTCGTGCCGACCATCATGCGGGCGAACTCGATGATGCGGAACATCTGGCGGATGCCGTCGTGCTTGTCGCCGATCAGCCAGCCCTTGGCGGGGTGGCGGTCGCCGAAGGTCATCTCGCAGGTGTTGGAGACCTTCAGGCCCATCTTGTGCTCGACGTTGGTGGCGTAGACGCCGTTGCGCTCGCCCAGTTCGCCGGTCTCGACGTCGAACTCGTACTTCGGCACGAGGAAGAGGGACAGGCCCTTGGTGCCGGGGCCGGCGCCCTCGGGGCGGGCGAGGACGTAGTGGAGGATGTTCTCCGACATGTCGTGCTCGCCGGAGGTGATGAAGCGCTTCACGCCCTCGATGTGCCAGGAGCCGTCCTCCTGCCGCACCGCCCTGGCCCGGCCGGCGCCGACGTCCGAGCCGGCGTCCGGCTCGGTGAGCACCATGGTGGAGCCCCACTGCCGCTCGACGGCGATCCTCGCGATCCGCTTCTGGACCTCGTTGCCCTCGTCGAAGAGGATGCCCGCGAAGGCCGGGCCGGAGGAGTACATCCACACGGCCGGGTTGGCGCCCAGGACCAGCTCCGCGTACGCCCAGATCAGCGAGCGCGGCGAGGTGGTGCCGCCGATCTCCTCGGGCAGGCCGAGGCGCCAGTACTCGGAGTCCATGAAGGCCTGGTAGCTCTTCTTGAAGGACGCCGGGACGGGAGCGGTGTTCGTCTCGGGGTCGAAGACCGGCGGGTTGCGGTCGGCGTCCTCGAAGGAGGCGGCCAGCTCGTTCTCGGAGAGGCGGGTCAGCTCCGCCAGGACGCTCCTGGCGGTCTCGACGTCCATCTCCCCGAACGGGCCGGTGCCGTACACCTCGTCGCGTCCCAGCACCTCGAAGAGGTTGAACTCGATGTCGCGGAGATTCGGTTTGTAGTGCCCCATGGCTGAACTCCGTTGCGAGATCGGCGAGGCACTGACTCCTCGCGCCTGTTCCACGTACCAGCCGCCTACCGGCTGGTAGCCACGATGATGCTACCCGTCGGTAATAAGTCGCAACCCCGACCGCTCCATCTGTGACCCTTCACTCGCTAGGCTTTGCGGCATGTACGGCTACGACCAGACCGCGGGCCCGCAGCAGCAGTACGCCCCGCCGCAGCAGCCGATGTCCGGCGGATACGGGCAGCAGCAGCCGCTGTACCCCGAGCCGTCCCCGCCCTCGCTCGCGGACGCGGTGCGGGCCTTCACCACCGGGCAGCTGGCCGCCGAGGACTTCCAGCAGGTCTTCGCGACCTCGAAGGTCTACTGCCCGCGCGGCGACAACCCCGGCTTCCTCGCCCTGCACAACACCCAGCAGCCGGTGATCCCGATGTTCACCACGCTCAAGGAGCTGCGCCGGTACGCGGGCAAGGAGTCCAAGTACTTCGTGATCACCGGTGCCGAGGTGCTCGACCTGCTGCCGACCGGGTACGGGTTCGTCCTCGACATGGAGGGGGAGCACCGGATGGTCTTCGACGCCAAGGCCGTCGAACAGATGGTCGACTTCGCGATGCGGCGGATGTACGGCTAGACGCCCCCGCCCCGCGGCGGATGTGCCGCTGGGCGCCCCCGCCCCGCGGGCGGCCGGGCCCGCGGATGCCGGTGGAGCCCGGAGGGAATGCCCTCCGGGCTCCCGCCGTTCTGGGTAGCAGGAAGTTCAACGCTCAACTAAAGTGGGCGTACGCCGCCCAAGGAGGTCGACATGCCCGCCGTGACCGTCGAGAACCCGCTCACGCTTCCCCGTGTGACCGCGCCCGCGGACGCGGTGGCGCGTCCCGTGCTCACCGTCACCACCGCGCCCAGCGGCTTCGAGGGCGAGGGCTTCCCGGTGCGCCGCGCGTTCGCCGGGATCGACCACCGCCACCTCGACCCGTTCATCATGATGGACCAGATGGGCGAGGTGGAGTACGCGCCCGGGGAGCCCAAGGGCACCCCCTGGCACCCGCACCGCGGCTTCGAGACCGTCACCTACATCATCGACGGGATCTTCGATCACCAGGACAGCCACGGCGGCGGCGGAACCATCACCAACGGCGACACCCAGTGGATGACGGCGGGCAGCGGCCTGCTGCACATCGAGGCGCCGCCGGAGTCCCTCGTCATGTCCGGCGGCCTCTTCCACGGGCTCCAGCTGTGGGTGAACCTGCCGGCCAAGGACAAGATGATGGCTCCGAAGTACCAGGACATCCGCGGCGGCAGCGTGGCCCTGCTGGCCTCCCCCGACGGCGGTGCGCTGGTCCGGGTCATCGCCGGTGAGCTGGACGGCCACCAGGGGCCCGGCTCCACGTTCACGCCGATCACCATGATCCACGCGACGCTGGCGCCGGGTGCCGGGCTGACCCTGCCCTGGCGCGAGGACTTCAACGGCCTCGCGTACGTGCTCGCCGGGCGCGGCTCGGTGGGCGGTGAGCGCCGGCCGGTGCACACCGGGCAGGCCGCCGTCTTCGGCGCCGGTTCCTCGCTCACCGTGCGGGCCGACGAGAAGCAGGACGGGAACACCCCCGACCTGGAGGTCGTCCTGCTCGGCGGGCGGCCCATCCGGGAGCCCATGGCCCACTACGGCCCGTTCGTGATGAACACCCGTGACGAGCTGCGGCAGGCCTTCGAGGACTTCCAGAAGGGGCGGCTGGGGACCGTCCCGGCGGTGCACGGGATGTCGGAGGCGGGACCGGAGGCCTGACGGCGGAACGGCCGGCGGGACGTCACCGGGGAGGGCCGTCCTGACAGCGCGTCACCCGGGCGGGCCGTCCCGACGGGACGGCCCGCCCGGTGCGTGGTCGGCTGGGGGTGTGCTGTTGCTCCCCGTGCCGGTCCGCCGGTTCGCCGCCTGGTGCGTCGTCGTGCTGCTGGCCACCGGTGTCGTCTACGTCGGCATCCGGATCTGCGTCGAGTTCCGGACCACCGTGACGCCGGTGCTGCTGGCGCTGCTCGGCACCGCCCTGCTGCGGCCGCTGTACCGGCGGCTGGTCGCGGCTCATGTGCAGCGGTCGCTGGCCGCGCTGCTCACCTGCGCCGCCGTGCTCGCGGTGGTCGGCGGCGCGGTCTACATCGTGGTCGCGGCCCTGGTCGACAGCGGGGACCAGATCGTCGACTCGCTGCGCACCTCCGTGCGGGACCTCGCCGACCGCTTCGGCGCGGCCGGCACCTCGCTGGAGGACCTCGCCGCCAACGGACGGCAACTGCTCCGGAAGTTCGGCGGCACCGCGGCCTCCGGGGTGATCAGCGGGGTGAGCGTGGTGGGCGAGACGATCGCCATGGCGGTACTCGCCCTGCTGCTGGTCTTCTTCTTCCTGCGCGACTCCGACCGGGCGGTGAGCACCGTACGGGCGCTGGTGCCGCACAGCGGGGCCGACATGACCGAGGCGATGGCCCGGCGGGCCTTCGAGGCGGTCGAGGGGTTCATGCGGGGCACCACGGTGATCGCGCTGATCGACGCGGCCTGCATCACCGTCGGGCTGCTGGTGCTGAGGGTGCCGGGGGCGCTCGGGCTGGGCGCGCTGGTGTTCGTCGGTGCCTACATCCCCTACCTCGGGGCGTTCCTGTCGGGCGCGGCGGCCGTGCTGGTGGCGCTGGCCGACCGGGGGTTCGTCATCGCGTTGTGGGCGCTGGGCGTGGTGGTGGCCGTGCAGCTCCTGGAGGGGCATGTGCTCCAGCCGGTGATCCAGAGCCGGACCGTGCACATGCACCCGGTGGTGGTGCTGCTCGCGCTGACCGCGGGGGCGTCGGTGGCGGGCGTCGTCGGGCTGCTGCTCGCGGTGCCGCTGACCGCGGCCGGGTTCGGGATCGTCCGCGAGTTGCAGCACCGCTACACGGACACCGGCAGCTCCGGTCCCGCGGAGCCCTCGTAGAGGTCGAACCAGACGCTCTTGCCCTCGCCGCGCGGGGTGACGCCCCACTCGTCGGCGAGCATCTCGATCAGCATCAGGCCCCGCCCGGAGGACGCCATCTCGCCCGGACTGCGCACGTGCGGCAGCTCCTGGCCGCTGTCGGTGACCTCGACCCGGATGCGGCGCTCGCCGGGATCGCCGGTGACCTCGGCGACCACCAGCGCGTCGGCGTCGGTGTGCACCAGGACGTTGGTCAGCGTCTCGGAGAGCAGCAGGACCGCGGAGTCCCGCTGGTCCTCGCTGGGCCAGTCGTACAGCAGGTCGCGCAGGTGCCGCCGCGCGGTGCCGATCCGTTCCGGCTCGGCCTGCGCGACCGTCAGCATCGTGCGGCGGCCCGGCGGACGGGGGCGGAGCGCGCCGCCGCAGTCGCCGTCCTCCCTGGCCCGGCAGAGCATCAGGAAGGCGATGTCGTCCTCCCGGCGGTCGGCGAGCGGGCCGATGGTGTGGTGGGAGGACGGCCCGTGGACCGCCTGGACCAGCGCGTCGGCCAGTTCCTCCAGGCCACTGCGGCGGTGCCGCTCCAGCACGGCGCGCAGCCGCAGCCAGCCGGACTCCAGGTCGTGGCCGCCGGTCTCCAGCAGACCGTCGGTGATCAGCATCAGCGTCTCGCCGGGCGCCAGGGCGAGCCGCGTGGTGGGGTAGTCGCTGTCCGGGTCGACGCCCAGCGGCAGTCCGCCGGCCGTGGCCCGGACCAGCACCGTCCCGTCCGCCAGCCGCACCCCCGGGTCGAGGTGGCCGGCGCGGGCGGTCTCCATGGTCCCGGTGGCGGGGTCGACCTCGACGTAGAGGCAGGTCGCGAAGCGGGCGTCGCCGGGGTCGTCGGTGGCCTGGGTGAGCCCGTGGAAGAAGCGGGAGGCGCGGGAGAGCACCGCGTCGGGGCGGTGCCCCTCGGAGGCGTAGGCGCGCAGGGCGATGCGCAGCTGGCCCATCAGCCCCGCGGCCCGTACGTCATGGCCCTGGACGTCGCCGATGACCAGGGCGAGGCGGTCGTGGGGCAGCGGGATCACGTCGTACCAGTCGCCGCCCACCTGGAGGCCGCCGCCGGTGGGGACGTAGCGGCCGGTGATCCGCACGCCCGGGATCTGCGGGCCCACGGCGGGCAGCATGGAGCGCTGGAGCCCGTCGGTCAGCTCCCGCTGGGTCTCGTCCACGCTCGCCCGGGACAGGGCCTGCGCCATCATCCGGGCCACGGTGGTCAGCACCGACCGCTCGTCCGGGGTGAACGCGACCGGGTGGGAGAAGGCGGCCATCCAGGCGCCCATGGTGCGGCCCGCCACGGTCAGCGGCAGGAACGCCCAGGAGCGCCGGTGGAAGCGCTCGGCGAGCGGCCAGGTCAGCGGGTAGCGGGCGGCGTACTCCTCCGGGGAGGAGAGGTAGACGGCACGGCCGGTGCGGACCACCTCGGCGGCCGGGTACTCGGTCTCCAGCCCCATCCGGGCGAACGGGCTGTCCTGGCGCTCCGGCTGGGTGCGGTGGCCGATGATGGCCAGCTCGTCGCCCTCGACGCCGAAGACCGCCAGCCCGTCCGGCGAGAAACCCGGCATCGACAGGCCCGCCGCGACCCGCAGCACCTCCTCCGTCGACCGCGCCTCGGCCAGGGCCCGGCCCGCGTCCAGCAGGAACGCCTCGCGGGAGCGGCGCCAGTCGCCGACGACCGCGCTGCTCCCGGCGGTGGTGCCCGGCACCGGTTCGGCGACCTCCTGGAGGGCGCCGACCACGCGGTAGGTCTTGCTCCCGGCGTCGAAGGAGGGCTTGGCGCGGCTGCGGACCACCCGCACGACCCCGCCCCGCTCGTCCACGATCCGGACGCGGACCTCGGCGACCGTGCCCTCGGCGGCGGCGAGCCGGACGACACCGAGGATCTCGTTCCAGTCGACCGGGTGCAGCCGGGAGCGCACCTGGGCCTGCTGGAGGCTGATCTGGCGGGCGGGCAGGCCGAGCAGCCGTGCTGCCTCGGCGTCGACCGTGACGAGCCCGGTGGCCGTGTCCCAGTGCCACAGGCCGGTAGCGAGGGCGGCCAGGACATCCCCCACGGCGGGCAGGGGCTCACCAGTGCGCATTGCTCCACTCTATGAAGAGGTGATCGCAGGTTGCCACCGGTCGGGGTGATGTTCGTGGTGGGGGCGGTGTCGGTGGTGGGGGCGGTGTCGGTGGTCGCGGTGGTGCTGGCGGTTGGAGTGGCGTCGGCGGTCGGGGTGGTGGCGGTGGCCGGGTGGTGCCGGCGGTCGGGGTGGTGGCGGTGGTCGGGGTGGTGCCGGTGGTCGGGGTGGTGGCGGTGGTCGGGGTGGTGGCGGTGGCCGGGTGGTGCCGGTGGTCGGGGTGGTGGCGGTGGCCGGGTGGTGCCGGCGGTCGGGGTGGTGGCGGTGGCCGGGTGGTGCCGGCGGTCGGGATGGGGTGATGGCCGTGGCGGAGCCAATGGGGAGGAAGGGGGGACCGGCCGCCCGGTACGCTGGGGTTGTTTCACGTGAAACGCCCACCCCGATCCGCGAAGACTGGATGAACGACGATGCATCGGTACAGGTCCCACACCTGCGGCGAGCTCCGCGCCTCTGACGTCGGCAGCGACGTCCGGCTGAGCGGCTGGCTGCACAATCGGCGCGACCTGGGCGGCATCCTCTTCATCGATCTGCGCGATCACTACGGCATCACCCAGCTCGTCGCCCGTCCGGGCACGGACGCGTACGAGGCGCTGGACAAGCTGACCAAGGAGTCGACCGTCCGGGTGGACGGCAAGGTCGTCTCGCGCGGTGCCGAGAACGTCAACCCGGACCTGCCCACCGGCGAGGTCGAGGTCGAGGTGGGCGAGGTCGAGCTGCTCGGCGCCGCCCAGCCGCTGCCGTTCACCATCAACACCGAGGACGGGGTGAACGAGGAGCGTCGCCTGGAGTACCGCTTCCTCGACCTGCGCCGCGAGCGCATGCACCGCAACATCATGCTGCGTACGCAGGTGATCTCCTCGATCCGCAGCAAGATGGTGGCCCTCGGCTTCAACGAGATGGCGACGCCGATCCTGACCGCCACCTCCCCCGAGGGCGCCCGCGACTTCGTGGTGCCCTCCCGGCTGCACGCGGGCCGCTTCTACGCCCTCCCGCAGGCCCCGCAGCAGTTCAAGCAGCTGCTGATGATCTCGGGCTTCGACCGCTACTTCCAGATCGCGCCCTGCTTCCGCGACGAGGACGCCCGCGCCGACCGTTCGCCGGGCGAGTTCTACCAGCTCGACGTCGAGATGAGCTTCGTCGAGCAGGAGGACGTCTTCCAGCCGATCGAGAAGCTGATGACGGAGCTGTTCACGGAGTTCGGCGGCGGCCGGGAAGTGACCTCCCCCTTCCCGCGCATCCCGTTCCGCGAGGCGATGCTCAAGTACGGCTCCGACAAGCCGGACCTGCGCGCCAAGCTGGAGCTGGTGGACATCACCGACGTCTTCGAGGGCTCGCAGTTCAAGGCCTTCGCCGGCAAGCACGTGCGCGCGCTGCCGGTGCCGGACGTCTCGTCCCAGCCGCGCAAGTTCTTCGACCAGCTCGGTGACTACGCCGTCTCCCAGGGCGCCAAGGGCCTGGCGTGGGTCCGGGTCGGCGAGGACGGCTCGCTGACCGGCCCGATCGCGAAGTTCCTGACGGAGGAGAACGTCGCAGAGCTGACCAAGCGGCTGTCGCTGGCCGCCGGGCACGCGGTGTTCTTCGGCGCGGGCGAGTTCGACGAGGTCTCCAAGATCATGGGCGCGGTGCGGGTCGAGGCCGCCAAGCGCGCCGGGCACTTCGAGGAGAACGTCTTCCGGTTCTGCTGGATCGTCGACTTCCCGATGTACGAGAAGGACGAGGAGACGGGGAGGATCGACTTCTCCCACAACCCGTTCTCGATGCCGCAGGGCGGCATGGAAGCCCTCCGGTCGCAGGACCCGCTGGACATCCTGGCCTGGCAGTACGACATCGTCTGCAACGGTGTGGAGCTGTCCTCCGGCGCGATCCGGAACCACGAGCCGGAGATCATGCTGAAGGCGTTCGAGATCGCCGGGTACGACGCGGAGACCGTCGAGCGCGAGTTCGCCGGCATGCTGCGCGCGCTGCGCTTCGGCGCCCCGCCCCACGGTGGCATCGCCCCCGGCGTCGACCGCATCGTGATGCTGCTGGCCGACGAGCCCAACATCCGCGAGACCATCGCCTTCCCGCTCAACGGCAACGCCCAGGACCTGATGATGGGCGCCCCGACGGAGCTGGACGAGTCCCGGCTGAGGGAACTGCACCTGTCGGTGCGCAAGCCGCAGCCGAAGTAGGGCGACGGTACGCGCGAAGGCGCCCGGGACGGAGGCCGTCGTCCCGGGCACCTTCGCGTGGGCGCCGGCCGGATCAGTGCTTGCCGCCGCCGGAGAGGCGCCGGGTGCGGCGGCGCAGGGCCGGGCCCAGGCGGACCAGGAGCCGCTTGTCGATGCCGTTGACCTTGCGCTCCACGGCGGCCAGGGTCTCGCGGGCGGCCTCCAGCTCCGCCTGGACGGCGTCCAGCCGCTTCGCCGTCTCGTCGGCGCGCTGCTCGGCGGCGGCCAGCCCGGCGCGCAGCTCCTTGGTCTGCTCGGCCTGCTTCCGCGCCTGCTCACGGGCCTTCTCGGAGACCGCGGTGAGCTGCTCGCGCAGCCGGCTGAAGCGGTAGCGCAGCTGTCCGTCGTCCGAGCCGTCCCAGACCGGCATCGACGCGGGCAGGTCGAGACCGGCCATCCGCGTCTCGAAGGCGGCCCCGCCGTCGCCGTGCGTGTAGGTGTTCCGCAGGTCGTTGCGGTCCAGGAAGGCGACGATCCGCTCGAAGCGTTCGCCGTGGCCCTTGAGCATCGCGGAGAAGTCCGCGTTCTCGTACAGGTCGCGCGGGTCGGTGCCGGCGGGCAGGTCCGCCAGTGCCCGGTGCGGGATGTCGAAGTACCGGCACAGCTCCAGGGTGCGCGAGTCGTGGGTGAGGACGACGCTGGGGGTGCCGGCGAGCAGGGCGGCGACGTTGCCGTGGATGCGGGTGCCGTAGGCGAAGTCGTAGTCCCGCAGTTCCCTGATCCAGGTCGCCGGGTCCAGGGGCATGCGCACCTTGTTCTCGCGCAGCAGGGGGTGGGTGAGGTGGTGCGGGAAGGGGTCGGTGAGGCCCGACTCGGGGGTGGTGTCGCCCCAGAGCAGCAGTTCGGCGTCGGCGGTGTTCTGCGCGTAGTACGTCAGGTGCGGGTAGTGCTCCCAGGCGTGCCGGGCGATGCCGGTGATGTCGCCGACGGGTATCGCGTCCGGCGAGAGGTTGACGGCCACGCGGGAGGCGGCGGTCAGCTCGGCGGTGCGGATCTGCGGGAACGTGCCGCCGTACAGGAACATCGACGGGCAGCCGATGATGTCGACGTCCTTGAAGCCCAGGCCGTTCAGATAGCCGGCGGTCAGTTCGCCGCGGACGCCGATGGAGGCGGACCGCTCCAGGACCGCGGAGGCGAAGCGCTTGACGGAGTCCGCCATCGGGTCGAGCCAGCCGGTGTCGTAGTCGTCGGGGGCCTGGGCGCCGACGCCGAGGACCACCACCGGGATGGTGAGCTGCTCGATCAGGGTGGAGAGCCGGTCCAGTGAGGCGTGGAAGCCCGGACGGAAGGCGTTGGCGAGCGGGACGACGAACACGTCGTACCGCTCGTTGATCTCCGCGGCACGGCGGGCCGAGGGGTCGGTGCGGATGCCGTTGGAGGTCACCTCGGTGTCCGGGGCCGAGAGCATCTTGTGGGCGGAGTCGCTGAACAGCAGGTTGCCGGTGTTGGTGCCGATCAGGTCCTGCTGGATGAACTCCGTCGGGGTGGCCACGCGGAACGGGCTCTTCCCGGAGCGGATGAGGATGCGCTTCACGACGGTCCCTCGGTACGCGGGCGGGGCGGACTCGGCTGCGTACCGGTCGGCGGGACCGTGACGCACGCCCGTGCGGCGGATGTGTGTTCGGTGCGGCCGTACGGGTGAGCAAACCCTATATGCGGGTGAACTGGGCGTGAAGCGGTGGCAGTGGCAGAGCGCGGGGCCGGGGAGAAGGTTCCGCTCTCCCCGGCCCCGCGCTTGTGGCACGTGTGTTACGCGGTCGGCTTCTCCTCGAGACGCGGGAAGAGGACCGCGCCCTTGGTCACCGTCGAGCCGGCCGGCAGCCGGCCCCAGTCGGCGGCGTCCTGGATCCGCTGCTCGGCGAGGGCGCCCAGGGAGTCCGCCGCGCCGAGGGAGTCCCAGAGCTTGCGGGAGGTCTCCGGCATGACCGGGTTGAGCAGGACGGCGACGGCGCGGAGCGACTCGGCGGCCGTGTAGAGGATGGTGGCCAGGCGGGCCCTGCCCTCGTCCGAGGTGTCCTTGGCCACCTTCCACGGCTCCTGCTCCGTGATGTAGCCGTTGACCTGCTTGACGAAGTCGAAGACGGCCAGGATGCCGCCCTGGAAGTCCAGCTCCTCGCCGATCTTGCGGTCGGCCTCGGTGACGGCCCGGGTGAGACCCGCGTGGATCGCCTCCTCGGCCGCGCCGTCGGCCGTGGCCTCGGGCAGGGTGCCGCCGAAGTACTTGCCGACCATGGCGGCGACGCGGGAAGCGAGGTTGCCGTAGTCGTTGGCCAGCTCGCTGGTGTAGCGGGCGGAGAAGTCCTCCCACGAGAACGAGCCGTCCTGGCCGAAGGCGATCGCGCGCAGGAAGTACCAGCGGTAGGCGTCCACGCCGAAGTGCGAGGTCAGGTCCTGCGGCTTGATGCCGGTCAGGTTCGACTTCGACATCTTCTCGCCGCCGACCATCAGCCAGCCGTTGGCGGCGACCTTGCCCGGCAGGGGCAGGCCCTGGGCCATCAGCATGGCCGGCCAGATCACCGCGTGGAAGCGGAGGATGTCCTTGCCGACCAGGTGGACGTCGGCGGGGAAGGTCTCCTCGAACTTCTGCTGGTTCTGGTTGTAGCCGACCGCCGTGGCGTAGTTCAGCAGCGCGTCGATCCACACGTAGATGACGTGCTTCTCGTCCCAGGGGATCGGGATGCCCCAGTCGAAGGTCGAGCGCGAGATGGAGAGGTCCTGCAGGCCCTGGCGGACGAAGTTCACGACCTCGTTGCGCGCGGACTCGGGCTGGATGAAGTCCGGGTTGGCCTCGTAGTGGGCGAGGAGCTTCTCGCCGTACGCGCTCAGCTTGAAGAAGTAGTTCTCCTCGCTGAGGATCTCCACCGGCTTCTTGTGGATCGGGCACAGCTTCTGGCCCGCGTACTCGCCCTCGCCGTCGAGCAACTCGCCGGGGAGCTTGTACTCCTCGCAGCCCACGCAGTACGGGCCCTCGTAGCCGCCCTTGTAGATCTCGCCCTTGTCGTACAGGTCCTGCACGAACTCCTGGACGCGGTCGGTGTGCCGCTGCTGCGTGGTGCGGATGAAGTCGTCGTTGGCGATGTCGAGGTGCTCCCAGAGGGGCTTCCACGCCTCGTCGACGAGCTTGTCCGCCCACTGCTGCGGGCTGACGCCGTTCGCCTCCGCCGTGCGCATGATCTTCTGACCGTGCTCGTCCGTGCCGGTGAGGTACCACACCTTCTCACCGCGCTGGCGGTGCCAGCGGGTGAGCACGTCGCCTGCGACGGTCGTATAGGCGTGGCCCAGGTGAGGAGCGTCGTTGACGTAGTAGATGGGGGTCGAGACGTAGAACGCCTTCGCCCCCTGCTTCTCGGTTCCAGTGGCCGCCATGGTCGAAATCCTACTTGGCCTGGGGAGATCCACTCACCGGCGTTTCCGGGCGCCAGGCGGCCAGTACGCCCTCGTAGAGTTCCTTGTCCGTCAGCTCCAGGGGGTTCTCGCCGGCGAGGAAGTACGACGTGTTGCCGGTCTTGAGCTTGCGGAGGTAGTCGAACGCCTTGTTCTCCGGGGCGCCGAAGGCGACGAAGGAGAAGAAGAGACGGGGGTGCGTCTTCGCCGCCTCGGTGAGGGCCTGGGTGGCGGGGGTCTTGGCGTCGGGGGCGCCGTCCGTCTGGAAGATCACCAGGGCGGGGGCGGTGGGGTCCGCGGACTTGTCGTGGAGGGACAGGACCTCGGCCACGGCGGCGTGGTAGCTGGTGCGGCCCATGCGGCCGAGTTCCGCGTGGGTGGCGTCGATCTTGTTCTCGTGGTCGGCGAGGGCGAGTGCGGTGGTGCCGTCGATCTCCGTGGAGAAGAAGACGACGGGGACCGTGGGGTCGGCCTCGACGTGCGCGGCCAGGGCGAGGGCCCGGTCGGCGAGGGCCTGGGCGGAGCCGTCCTTGTAGTACGGGCGCATGCTCGCGGAGCGGTCGAGGACGAGGTAGACCTTGGCGCGGGTGCCGGTGAGGTTCTCCTTGCGGAGGGCGGCCGCGGCGGCCTTGTGGGCGGGGAGGAGGGAGGGGGCGCGTGAGCGGATTCGCGCCGCGGGGGTCGCGGGGGTTTTGGCCTTGCCTTCGGCTTCGGTTTCGGCTTCGGCCTGGTTCGTGCTCTCGCCCGCGCCGCCCGTGCTGCTTTCTTCTTCGGCTTCGGCTTCGGGTGCGTCTTCGGCTTCGGGTGCCTCTGCGGGTGCGGGTGGCTCCTGTGGGGCTTTCTCGCCGTCGGCGGGCTCGGGTGCGGGGGTGGGCTCGGGTGCGGGGGTGGGCTCGGGTTCGGGGGTTGGGTCGGGTGCGGGGGTGGGCTCGGGCGTGGGGGTCGGGGCCGGTTCCGGTTCGGGAGTCGGTTCCGGTTCCGGGCTGGCCGTTGCCTCGGGCTCGGGTGCGGGGGGGGGGGTGGGCGCGGGGGCCGGCTTCGGGTCCGGGTCGGGGTGGGGCGGTGCGTCGGGGGGGGGCGCGGGGGA
>NZ_JBUDHV010000008.1:0-158935 GCF_054956795.1 Streptomyces sp. SYSU D01066-1
CCGGCGACGACGAAGAAGCCGAACGACGTGATCAGGTAGAGATGGCCGATCTTCTTGTGGTCGGTGGTCGTCAGCCAGGACACGATCACCCGGCCCCGGCCGCGGCGTCCCTCCGCGGCCGGAACCGGGGAGACGGGTTCAGTGGTGTGAGTCGCCATCACATTCCTAGTCGGAGCCATGGGCGCAGCGGTTCGAGGCGATGCGCTACGGACAGGCATGCGTATCCAGTCGCGAGGAAGTTAGTCCCACCCCCCGTTCCCGTTGTCCGCCATTGCGCCGAATGAGCGCCCGAATCCATCCCTTCGAGGGCTCCGGCGGGGCTCGGGGACGGTGATGGCGGGAGGAGCGGGAGGAGCGGGAGGAGCGGGGAGGGATGAGAAGGGCGGGGAGACCGGAGGGACGGAAGGGGCGCGGGAGGGACGAGAGAGACCAAGGGGCCGGGAGGGGCTGGAGAGCGGTGATGGCGAGAGTGACCGGAGCGCACGTCGCACGGGGACCGGTCGCACGGGGACCGGCGGCGGCCCGCCCGACCGGTGCGCGAGGACCCGGCCACGGCTGACCGGGCGCCTCCGAGGCGACGCCCTCCGGTCAGGGACGCCGAGCCGGGCGCCCGGCGACCGCTCGGCGCGCACGCCGGACGGCGAGGGCCGTGACCGGTGCCCGCAGGGTAGACCCGGCGGCACCGGGTACCCGCCCGGTGCCGCCGGACAGAGCGGACCGGACCGGACCGTCCCCAGGGAGACCACGATGTTCGAGCAGAACGACCGGGACACGAGTCCGCCGGAGCGGACCGCCGCCGCACCCGACGTCCGCCCAAAGCGGTACCGGGGCCGACCGCCGTCCGAGGCGCGCGCGGAGCGGACCGGGGGGACGCCGTGACCGTCTCGATCGCCGAGCAGAGCGTCACGGAGCTGGGCGGGCCGGGCAGCCTGCTGTTCCGCCAGCGCCGTGACCACGCCGAACTCGACCGGCTGATGAACGCCTACCGGGCACCCGACGCCCGCGACACCGACCGGGAACGGATCTGGCGGGACTTCGCGCAGCTCGTCTTCAGCCACGCCTTCGCGGAGGAGACCGTCCTGTGGCCCCTGCTGCGGCGCCTCGCCCCGGACGGTGAGGACCTCACCACCCGGGTCGAGGAGGAGCACCAGGCCGTCAACGACCTGCTCGCCCGGGTCGAGCGGAACCCGGACGCCCCCGAGCGCCAGGCCTGGATCGAGGAAGCGTTCCGGCTCGTACGGCAGGACATCCGGGACGAGGAGGACGAACTCCTGCCCCGGCTGCGCGACGCCTTGGACGACCGGCGGCTGCGCCGGGTCGGAGCCGCCTGGGAGGCCGTGCGCCGCACCGCCCCCACACGTCCGCATCCGGCCGTTCCCCGACGGCCACCCGGCAACGCGCTCGCGGGCGTGCCCCTGAGCGCCGTCGACCGGCTGCGCGACGCCCTGCCGACGACGGGCCCGGCCGCGCGCCGCGCGGCGACGACCGCCGGAACGGTCCTGCTCACGGTCCTGCTCGCGGCCCACGCCGCGGGCCGGATACGGCGCGCGGCCCGCCGTCGCCGTGGCTGAAGACGCCCGCTGCGCACCCGCGGGGCGCGTGTCGCCGCCGTACACCGTGCCGCGGCCCGGGACGGACACCCTGTACCGCCCCGTACCGCCCCCCACCGCCCCGTACCGCCGCGGACACCCGCTGGACCCGGGCGACGAACGCGTCCGGGTGCCATGACCGGGTCCCGCTCGGGGAGCCGCCGTACGGCACCCGGAGTCGTCCCGGCGGACGGGGGCGGCCACGCCCGGGTGGTCCAGCGCGCGGGGCCGGGGTATGTGACGGCGGGTGGCGGCGCCGGCGGGTACGGCGGTCGTCGCGAGGCCGGGGCGCGGGCCCTGGACGGTCCGCTCGGAGGAGTCGTCGGCCCCTGAGGAGCGCCGGTGGTCCTTCCGGGCCGTCCGTGACGCGTGCGCCCCGGAGCATGGCATCAGGAGGCCGGGGACCGGGCCCGCGCGTCCGGGACCGGGACACGGCCCTGGTGGTACGTGGCCGCGTACGCGACCCGGTCACCGGCCGTCGGGGTCTTCGCAGTACCGGCCTGGTGGCCCCGGCCGTCGGGGTTTTCGCAGTACCGGCCTGGTGGCCCCGGCCGTCGGGGTTTTCGCAGTACCGGCCTGGTGGCCCCGGCCGTCGAGGTCTTCGCAGTACCGGTCCGGTGGCTCCGGCCGTCGCGCGGCCCGCTGCCGCTCGGCCGCTCTGCCGTTCCGCCGCGTGCGGCGGGCCGCGCGGTCACACGTGCGCCGTCGACGGGGAGCCGGCCGCCGGCCCCGGCGGCCGGCTCCCCGAGGGCGGGGAGCCGGCCGCCGTCCGCGGCGCTCCGGCGCGGCCGGTACTACGTGGAGGGCCGGGTGGAACGGCGCCCGCGGGTGAGCAGCACGCCCAGCGCGATCATGCCGAGACCGAGCAGCAGGTGCAGCCAGTTGTCGGCGGTGTTGACGGGGACGAAGTTCGCGGCGCTGTCGTGGTCGATGACCATGCCGTACAGCCACAGCACCAGGTAGACGATGCCGCCGATCAGCAGGTAGGACCGCGCCGGTGCCGCGGCCCGCGACAGCGCGATCCCGGCGATGCCGAAGGCCAGATGCACGAGGTTGTGCAGGATGGACACCTGGAAGAGGCCGAGCAGCTTGGCCTCGGAGTGGTGAGCGGCGAACTTCATGGTGTCGTAGTGCGTGGTGATGCCCGGGATGAAGCCGAGCACACCGACCAGGAGGAAGACCACTCCCACGGCCAGGGCGGCCTGCTGGACCGGTGTCCGCCCGGCGCGGGCGGCGCGTGCGTGTGTGGACATGGAAGCTCCGTATCGGGACCCCGTATCGGAATTCGGCGGCAGATCCGGGTGCCCGGTCCGCCATCGGCTGCCCGGACATGTCATGGGACCCGGCCGGGCACAGCCGTCGTCGCGCTGGTCCGCGCGTGTCCTACGACATGAAGTGGGTCGCCGAGCGGGCCCGCTGCCACATGCCGGGAACCTGCTCGACCGGACGCTGCTGTTCGCCGTGCAGGGCGTTGAGCACCACCAGGCACCCGGTCAGCGCCGGCACCGCCCACTGGGCGCAGGCCAGCTGCCGCCGTGCCTTGTCCAGGTCGACGGGGTGCTGGCGGGCCTTGTCGGCGTCGGCGGGGTCGGTGGACGAGGCGAGCTCGACCTTCTTGCCCAGGACGCGGGCGTAGGCGGTGGCGGCCAGCGCGGCGGCGGTGACGGCGGTCTTGACCGCGGTGGAGGCGGCCACCCCCTGCTGGGTGGCGACGCGGTGGGCGTTCGCGGCGAGCAGCCCGCCGCCGCCGAACAGATGCGCCCCGATCGCGACGGCGTTGACCGGGGTCCACTTCGCCCAGCCCGACGAGGAGATCCGGTCCCTGGTGGCTTCCGAGCCGGACTCGTCCGCGGCCGCGCCGTTCAGGCCGATCGCGCCCATGAGCGAGCCGCCGAACCAGGCGGCCAGACCCACGTCGTGCAGGCTGCGGATGAGGGTGTTGCGTTCGGACATGACGACGCTCCTTCGGGCGGGCGGACGAGCTGGATACAGCACGTCCCACCCTCATCCCATCCGGACGGTGCCGCCATCGTGGCTGGGCCGGACGGGTGTCCCACGCCCCCGGCACGGCGGAACGGCGCCTTCCGGCGCGGCGGAAGCCCGCCCCGGCCGGCTCCGGGGGGCGGACACGGCGTACGTCCGCACAGGGACGGGGCGGGACGGGCGTACGGGGCGTTCGTCCTCGCCCTGACCGCGTGCGCGGGGCGGCGGACCGACAGCGCACCCCGCGCCGTGGCGACCCGGCGCGTCCCCGCGGCCGGCGCCCCGTGACCGAACGGCGCGGAGACCACCGCCTCCGGTCGCCCGTCGCACAGCGCGCGTGAAACCCGCCGGCCCCTTACGCTCCTCGGCCTCGCCCGAACACGAGGGGGACGTCACTCGGCTGCGCCGGAGTCCTGGGGGCTGTCGCGGAACGACTTCGGGCCACGGTCCCGCTCAGACGGGCTGTCCCGCGAGACCGTCGAGCGGAACGGCGTTTCGGCGTTCGCGGGCTGTCCTCCGGCGTCTCCCCGGGCCGCTCAGTGGTCGCGACCGGGTCCGGCACAGCGTTCTCGGCGTTGTCGGCGTTCTCCCGGCCGGAGCCGGGAGGTGACGCCTCCTCAGATGGTCGGGGTGTCGTCGACGACCGGCTTGTGGATCTCGACGACCGGCTTCCACCCCGCGGAGAACTCGATGAAGTCCGCACGGGTGGGGTAGGTGTCGATCGCGCGGCGGTCACGCTTGGGGCTGTCGCTGCTCTTGCGCCCCCGGGGAATCTGCTCCTCGAAGATGTCGACCTTCACGTCGGGGACCTCCTTGAGGTGCTGACGCCAGATCTGCACGATGTCGGCGCCGAACGCCTGCCGGGCCGCGGCGTAGAGGGCCGAGAGGGCCCCCTTGTCCCCACCGGGGACGAAGAGCGCCAGGTCCAGCACGACACCGGCGGACTGGAGGACCTCGATGGTCGCCGGGCCGCTCTCGTCGGCCACGTAGACCCCGGCTTCGTTCTCGTCGTCGGGAAGGCAGGAAACCTCTTCCTGGAATATGGTTCGCGCCGTTATCGAGCCGCCCTCGAAATTCTCTCCGGGCTTGGTCAGGAAAGCGGGGACATAGCAGTCGGGAAGTTTGAGTTCTGTCGTGTCGGCGGAGACGAAGACCCTGTCCTTGACGCCGAGCTTCGTCACCTCTTCCAATGAGAGGCGGCGAGCGGCGATCTTCTCCGTGTTCACGATTTCCCTTTCAGGTTGCACTGTCCCTCCGAACAATTACGCTACCACGAAACCCTGAGGTCAACTGCCCAGTAATCTCCGGCTGAATAACCTTCGATGACCTGCGCGGGAGGATGCTGAAGCGAGTGCCACTCGGTTGGGAACACGCTTCTGCCGGATAGTGTCTCTCGTCATGGTGTTGGGGATCAACTGGCGGTTGCATTTCGGTGCGTTGGGTAGCACGGAGGAACTAAGAGAGAGTTTACGGTAGATATCACCCATATGGACTTCGGGGAGGTGGCGGCGAGGTGAGGCACTCCATTCGTCGCGCATCTCGAGTCACCCCGAATTGACGGCGGACACGATTGGTCCGAAGCTGCCTGGCCGCTGGCCGCTGGCCGCTGGCCGCTGGCCCCTGGCCTCGTCCGTGTCCGAGGAGCCGTCGAGCGGCGGACAGCCGGTCTGGTGCGCTCGCGGCGCGGGGCTGCCACGCCGCATGCCGGGTATCCGTCCTCGCGTGCTGGCTATCACGTACCGGTCCTATGACGCGGCAACGACCTTTTGGGCGTTCCTGCTGTCGCTTCTGGTCGTGCTGGTGGTGGGATTGGTACATCCGGCGTCGCCGGTAGGCGTGACCACCGCGTCAGGAGTTCGACCACTGCGCGGCACTGCGACGAGACGGCGGACCTGGGACGCGACCCGGTGGTGCGCACGCGGAAAGTGCCTTCCTGCTGGAACGACGGAGACCTTGGACAGGCCTCATCGCCCCAGTTTCAGAAGGCACTTCCGTGTTTCCGCTCAGGGTCCGGACCCCGTGGTGGGCGGCACCCCGGGCTCCGCGCCGTACGCGATCCGCGGGGTCACGTTCCTTCCGTGCCCCTGCGGCCCCGCTGCGCGACCTGGTCGTTCAGGAACACTTCGTGGAGATGTTGCCCGTCTCGTTGCCCTTCAGCAGACCGCCCCAGATCCAGTTGCCGGAAAGGAGCTGGACCCACTTGTCGTGGGCGATGCCGTTCTGGTTGACGTACTGGCCGTAGTCCCAGCACACGGCGTTGAGGGTGGTGTTGGCGCTCACGGAGTAGACGATGCCGCAGTTCGTGGACGCGCAGCTGCGGACGTTCGCGTCGGTCCAGGTGGTGACGGTCGCCTGGACGGTCGACTCGGACAGCGTTCTCTGGGTGTCCGTCCGGCCGGGGTCGGAGGCCGCGACGGCGGGCGCGGCCATGGCCGCGGTGGCGAGCATGCCGGCCGCGATGGTCGTCAGTGCCTTGGTTCGCATGCGCATGGTGGTTGTTCCCCCTGTGTGGCGTGGTCTGCCGGTACATCTGGCGCGAGAGACGTTAACCAACGCGGAGTCGGCTACTGTGGTCATGTACCCGCCAATTTAGCTCCGTGAGGGGACACCTCCGGAGGCCGACTACGTGCGGTCGCGGTCGCAGTCGCGGACGCGGAGACGCGGAGTACGCCGTGACCTGAGCAGTCCACTGCTCCTGCCCGCCCGGCACGGGTAGCTCTTCAGCGCATCGCGGAACCCGTGGAAGCACCCGTGCAGGCAGCAAAAGCCTCGGCGACGAAGTAGGCCGGTTCCCCGAACTGGACCTGCTTCATGCAGCCGATGACGAGGACCGAACTCGCGCTCTCAGCTTGGAAAACGACGGCGCTTGCGCGAGCGTGCAGCTGCTGACCTGCGTGGATCCAATGTGCTGCGGTAGGCGTGAGCGTCCTGTGGCACCGCTGTCGACCGTAGGCGTCCGCTCCGAAGGGCACGCCGTGGGCACGACACCGCGATGTGGACGACCACTTCGCTGATGTGGATTGCTCGGTGTGCGGGCCTGGGGAGGCGCGGAGCGACTGAGCGCGGCAGTCGCGGTCGCATACGGCAGCCGGGCCCTCGCCTCGGCTCGGGAGATCACGGACTGTGGGATCGCCCCTACGGACTTCGATCTCCACGAGAAGTGGTTCGGCGCACGAGGCGGCGAGCACGTTGCGGTGCCACAGCCCCATGCCGCACGCCCATGGTGGGCGCGGCCAGTTCCGTCGTCTGCGACCGCGGCATCCGATGATCCGAAGAAGGAGGTACCTACGTGTGTCAATCCGGTACATGGACTAACCTTGGTACATGTCCATGAAGCGCACGAACGTCTACGCCGACCCCGAGGACCTGGCGATCATCAAGGAGGCCGCGAAGCGTCGGGGGATAAGCGAGGCCGAGATCATCCGTCAGGGCATTCACCTCGCGGCCATGGCGAACAGGGTCTGGGACGAGCCGCTGTTCTCGCGCACCTTCGAGGGGACGGGTCGCACGCCCTCCAGGTCGGAGGTCCGTGACGCGGTCGCCGACGCTGTCCGCCGTGAGACCGACTCGGATTCCGGAACCGCCGCGTGATCATTGTCATCGCCGACACGTCCGGTCTCTTGGCGGCCCTGGACTCGGCTCACCCGGAACACCGGGCGGCGAACGAGGCGATCATGGCGGCCGGCCTCCTGGTCATGTCCCCATTGCTGCTGGCCGAGCTGGATCACGTCGCCACGCGCGAGTTCGGCAGGGCGGCCGCCCTCGGTGCGGTCGACGACCTCCGGCGCTGGATGGGCCGGGGGCGTGTCGTCATGCCGGAGATCACGGAGGACCACCTGGGTGCCGCCCAGTCCGTCCGTGTCCGCTACCGCGCGCTGGACCTCGACCTCGCTGACGCGGTCAACGTGGCGCTTGCCGCCGACTACGACACGGACGCGATCCTCACCCTCGACCGACGTGACTTCCGGGCCGTACGCCCCTTGGGCCACCACAAGGCGTTTCGGGTACTCCCCGACGATCTCCCGCTCTGATACGACGAGAGCCGAACTCGCGCTATCCGCTCGGGAGGTGACGGTGCTTGGGCAACTCGTGCGGCTCTGGTACGCACGGATGTCGTGCAGCAGAGTGGGAACGGTCGCTGAGAACACACGCAGTCGTGTCTCCACCCTGCTGTCCGCGTTACGTCGGCCTCACTTCCGTGAGGTTCACGCAGTGGCCTGGGCTTCGTGAGCCAGCTCGTCGAAGGAGCTCTCCCCCACCTCCCGGACATCACGGCTGACCAGTGTGCGCAGTGTGGGCCATGGGCTGACCAGAAGGTCACGACTGAGGAACCGGACCAGATCGTCCTGCGCTCCCTCGGCCAGGACGATCCGGTGGTAGTCCATCCACGGCCGCGGCTGATCGAGATCGAACGTGGTCGGCCCCGGCCACGCCGGACGCAGCGGCAAGGTCACTGTGCCGTGCTGAGGGCCGGCGAGCTCGGAGAGGGCGGTTGCGTCCTGGGAAGTGGTGTACGGGTTCCCGCCTGATCCGGGTGTTTGGCCCGGCGTCGGGGTGAGGGTCCGGATATGCGAACGGCCACCGGCTGACCTTTCGAAGTGTCGAAGCCTCGAAGGAGATCAGCACGATGACCGCACCCGACGGTCTGCCCCCGAACGTCCTCGCGGAAGCGGTCACCGCGCCGGTGACCTGTACGACGGTTGTGACATGTCTCACCGGAACTCGCCCGCACCGCACGTCAGTTCAAGACGTGACCACAGATATGCGAACCCGGGTGCGAAACGGAGATCCGCACGCCTTCGCGGAACTCTTCGACGAGTGCGCCCGCGCGGTGTACAACCACGCCTTCCGGCTGACCGCCGACTGGTCGCTGGCCGAGGACGTGATGTCGACGACCTTCATGGAGGCGTGGCGGCGCCGGGCCTCGGTCGAGGCCGAAGGCGGCTCGCTGCGGCCGTGGCTCCTGGGCATCGCCACCAACGTCGCCCGCTCCCACCACCGCAGCAACCGCCGCTACCGCAACGCGGCGAGCGCTGCGGCCGCCGCGCACGCCGCCGAGGAACGGGTCGAGGACCACGCCGAGGAGACCGCCGGGCGCCTGGACGACCGGCGCCGTATCAACGCCACGCTCGCCGCCCTCAGCCTGCTCAAACGCCCCGAGCGTGAGGTCCTGACGCTGTGCCTGTGGGAGGGGATGGAGTACGCCGAGGCGGCCCGCGCCCTCGGCGTTGCGGTCGGCACCGTCCGCTCCCGCCTCTCCCGCGCCCGCGCCAAGCTGCGCAAGCTCGCCGACGCGCAACTGCTCGGAGAAAAACGGGAACCCCCTCGCACGAACCGGCAGATGACAGGTGATCGCGGATACGCGGTCCGGTCCGCACAGGAAGGAAACCGATGAACGCCAGCCCCTCCCACCGGCCCCACCCGGCCGAGTGGACGGAGACGCAGAGTCTGCTGCCCTCCGCCGAGCGGGATCTGCCGGCGGGCCGCCACCAGTTCCACAAGGAGCAGATGATGGCCCGGATCCACGAAGACCTCCGCACCTCCTCCCGTACGTCCGCTACCTCTCCGGTCGCGCCCGTCAAGCGCTCCAACCCGTTCCTGCGCCGTACGATCCTCCTGCCCGCCGCGGCCTTCGCCCTGGCCGGCGCGGTCGTGGGCGGCCTCGCCCTCACCGGCGGCGAAACCGACGGCGGCAAGACCGCCCTGGCCACCGGCCCGGCACTGACCACCAGCATCGGCGTCGCCGACCCCAAGGGCGCCCCCCGGCTCCTCGAACGCATCTCCCTGGCCGCCGCCGACACCTCGGCGCCCGCCCCGCGCAAGGGCCAGTACGTCTACATCGCCTCGAAGGTGGCCGACACCTACATCAAGACCGTCGGCGACAAGAGCGAGGCGGTCAGCGACGAGCTGCACTCCCGCCAGGTCTGGAACTCCCTCGACGGCAAGGACGGCTGGCTGATCGAGGCCGGCAAGACGAGCGACAAGGGCATCACCCTGAAGGGCGACACCCCGTCCACCGGCGCCTACAACGCCCTGGCCGAGCTGCCGACCGACCCCGACACGCTGCTCCAGCGGATCTACCGCGAGTCGGACGCCGTCCGGGACCCCGAAGTCCCGCGCGACCAGGCCGCCTTCGTCGCGATCGGCGATCTGCTGCTCGAGAGCTACCCGCCCGCCGAGGTCGGCGCCGCCCTCTACAAGGCCGCGGCCAAGATCCCCGGCGTCGTCTCGGTGAACGACGCGGTCGACGCCACGGGCCGGCACGGGGTCGCGATCGCGCGGGAGAACGACGGCGAGCGCGTCGAGTGGATCTTCGACAAGAAGACCCTGCGGTTCCTCGGCCAGCGCATCGTGGTGATCAAGGCCACGGCGGGCGATCCCCTCAAGGTCGGTACCGTCACGCACACCAGCGCGATCACCGAGCGCGCGGTCGTCGACGCCAACAAGCAGCTCCCGGGGCAGGCGAGCTGAATGCGCCACAGAACCACAAGCGCCTCGCCGGCCGCCCTGCTGGTGGCGGGACTGATGACGGGCGTCTCGGTGGCGGCCACGGGCTCCGGCCCCGGCGTACGGACGCAGGACACCGCCACCGTCGCGGCGCCCGGCGGCTCCGCCCTCGGCGCGCGGACCGCCGGCTCCGCCTCCGCGGCCGGCCGGTACGTCACCCTCCTCACCGGCGACCGGGTCCGGCTGGACGCCCGGGGCCGGGTGACGGGCGTACGGCGGGCACCGGGCCGTGAGCACGTCCCGGTGTCCGTGCGCGGCGCCGGGGGCGATCAGTACGTCGTTCCCGCCGACGCCGCCGCCCTGATCGGCCAAGGCGTCCTGGACATGCGGCTGTTCGACGTCAGCGGCCTGACACGGGCCGGCTACGACGACACCCGGCGCGGCACGCTCCCGCTGATCGTGTCGTACGAGGGCAAGCCCGCCCAGCGCAGGAGTACGCAGAGGTCGCTGGTCGCGGACGCGGACGCCACCGTGCGCCGGGAGCTGCCCAGCGTGGCGGGCGCCGCGATCACCGTGCCCAAGGCCGGGGCCGACGACATGTGGCAGGACCTCACCGAGGAGCAGGGAGTCGCGCGGGTCTGGCTGGACGGCCGGTTCAAGGCGCCGGCGGACACAGCCGGCGCAAGGGCCGGGAAGGCGGGCGGCGGCGTCGCGCGGATCGGCGCCCCGGCCGCCTGGGCGGCCGGATACGACGGCAAGGGCGTCAAGGTCGCCGTCCTGGACACCGGCGTCGACACCACACACCCGGACCTCGCCTCGGCGGTGACGGTGTCGAAGGACTTCACCGGCAGTGGCAGCACCGACGACAGGGTCGGCCACGGCACGCATGTCGCAGCGACGCTGGCGGGCTCGGGCGCACGGTCCGACGGCCGGTACAAGGGCGTCGCGCCCGGTGCCGGGATCCTCAATGCCAAGGTGCTGGACGACAGCGGCGAGGGCAGCGACTCCAGCGTCATCGCCGGCCTGGAGTGGGCCGCCGGGCAGGGCGCCAGGGTGGCCAACCTCAGCCTGGGCCAGGAGGACACCCCGGGGGAGGACCCGGTCGAGGCGGCGGTGAACGCCCTCTCGAGGAGCACCGGCATGCTCACCGTCGCCGCGGCCGGCAACGAGGGCCCCGACGCGGGAACCGTCGGCTCCCCGGGGGCCGCGGAATCGGCGCTCACCGTGGGCGCCGTCGACGGCGAGGACCGGCTCGCCGACTTCTCCAGCACCGGCCCGACCGCCGACAGCGCGCTGAAACCGGACCTCACGGCGCCGGGCGTGGACATCGTCTCGGCGAAGGCGGCGCACGGCCACCTGGGCGACCCGGCGGCCGACGGCTATGTCTCCATGTCCGGTACGTCGATGGCGACACCGCATGCGGCGGGGGCGGCCGCGATCCTCGCCCAGTGGCACCCCGACTGGACCGGCGCACGGATCAAGCAGGCGCTCACCGCGTCCACCACCCCGACCACCGGCGCGACCGGCTACCAGCAGGGGACGGGCCGGCTCGACGTGTCCCGGGCACTTCAGGGGGCGGTGGCGAGCGAACAGACCTCCGTGTCCTTCGGCAAGCAGCTGTGGCCCCACACCGACGACCGGCCGGCCACCCGGCACATCACCTACCGCAACGACGGCGACCACCCCGTCACCCTGGACCTGACGGCCACCGTGACCGGCCCCGGAGGCAGCACGGCCCCCGAAGGCATGTTCACGCTGAGCACCACACGGCTCACCGTCCCGGCGGGCGGCACCGCCGGCGTCGACCTCACCGCGGACACCCGCGTCGAGGCGGCGGACGGCGCCTACTCGGGCACGCTGGTCGCCACCGCGCGCAACGGCGCCGGCCCCGCTGCCGTACGGACCGCCTTCGGCGTCGTACGCGAGGCCGAGTCATACGACCTCAACCTGGAGTTCCTCGACCGCGGCGGCAAGCCCGTGAGCGCTCCGCTGACCGAGATCCTCGGGTACTCGGGCGCGTACTGGACCACCAGCCTCAGGGACTCCGAGCAGATCTCCAAGGGCGTGTACCGGGTGCGGGTCCCGCGCGGCGACTACGTCGTGGACACCGTGATGGACGACCCCGGGGGCGCCTCCGCGCTGGTCCGGCCGCGGCTCTCGCTGACCGGGGACACCACGGTCGTCTTCGACGCGCGCAGGGCGAAGCCGGTCCAGATCACCGCGCCGCAGGGCGCGAAGATGTCCGACGGCCAGCTCAACCTCGCCGTGGGCACCGGGGACACCGCAAGCGAACCGCACAACAGCACCCTGTTCTGGGGAACGTTCGGGAACCTGCGCACCGCGACCCTGGGACCGGCCGCTCCGGCCGGGAGGCTCAGCACGCAGCTCGGCGGCCTGTGGCAGAAGGGCAGCACCACCTACCACCTGCTCCACAACCTGCCCGACCGCTTCCCCACCGGCTGTCGGCACACCACGCGTATGAGCGAACTGGCCCTGCTGAAGCGCGACTTCGGCTCGTCGGTCGCCCACCGCAAGGGCATCGTCAACGTCCTGTGGAGCGGCCCCACCCTGTCGCTGGGCACGGTGAGCGCCCCCTTCCCGCTGCCGACGACCGCGAAGATCTACGTCACCACGCCCAAGGGATTCAAGTGGACGGCCGACCTGGGCCAGCGAAACGCCTCCGGGGACGACGATGACGTCTTCTACGGCACGCAGAGCGCGAGGTCGTACCGAGCGGGCCGGACCTACGCAGCGACGTACAACGTCGGCGTCTTCAGCCCGATCACCGGGGGCCCGTACGGCGCACGGCGCGACGGCGACACCCTCGACCTGTGCGTCCCCGACCTCGCCGACGGGAGCGGACACCCCGCCTCCTCCACAGCGAAACGCCACACCACGGTCACCGCGGACGGCAGCACCCTGCTCGACAACGACGGCGACCTCTGTCAGACCGTGGAGAAGCTCCCGTCCGTCCCGGCCCGCTACACGATCCGAACGGACCTGACCCGCCCGCCAGGCGTGGCCACGACCACGAGCCGCCTGACAGCGGCCTGGACCTTCACGTCCAGCCCGTCCGACTCCGCCTCCCTGCCCCTCTCCACGGTCCGCTTCCACCCGAAGCTGACCCCGACCGGCACGGCCTCCGCAGGCCGCCGCACCACGATCCCCCTCTCCCTCCAGGGCCCGGCGGCCACCGGCCTGAAATCCCTGACGGTGAAGGTCTCCTACGACGCCGGCAAGACCTGGTCCCCCGCCCCGGTGACCACCACCCACGGCAAGAGGATCCTCACCCTGACCCACCCGGAAAACGCCCGCTCGGTCTCCCTCGGATCCACCCTGACCGACACCACCGGCAACACCTACGCGGTGACGATCCTGGAGGCATACCTCCTGACCTGACGTGGTCCAGACACTCCTCGACGCGGGTCCGTGTAGCAAACGGTGGAACTCGGTCGGATTTCTTCAGCGGCGTCCGGCGGTGAGCCGGCCGTCGAAGGTGATGTCGAAGGCTTGGAGTGCGGCCTTCCAGCGCATGGTCCAGCGTTTGCGTCCGGTGCCGTATCAAGGGCGCTGGCAAGGAGAAGGCGGCAGAGCGGCGCATCGCCACCGTCGCCCAGGTCGACGCGCTCGCCGACCCCGTGGGGATGCGCTGGCGGCTCATGGTCTGCCTCGGCGCCTACGGCCCGACGCGTCCGGAGCAACTGGCCGGCCTCCGCCGCCGGGACGTCGACGTCGACACCCTCCGCGTCCGCGTCCGCCTCGCCGAGCCGGAGCGGATGGACGGGCGCCGCGTCCAAGGCAGCACCAAGTCGGAGGCCGGAACCCGGACTGTGATTCTTCCCGCGTTCCTCCACCGGGAGCTCCGCTGGCACCTGGAGAGCTACGCCGAGCCGGGCCCGGACGGGCTGCTCTTCGTGGGGGAGAAGGGGGCGCCCTTCCGGCGCAGCAGCTTCGGCGGAAGCGGCGGAAGGCTCGGGAAACAGCAGGCATGCCTGACGACTTCCGCTTCTACGACCTCCGGCACACCGGGCACACGCTCTCCACCCGCTCCGGCGCGACCCTGAAGGACACGATGGTCCGCGCCGGCCAGTCGTCCGAGAAGGCCGCGCTGATCTACCAGCACTCCGACGACGAGCGGCAGGAAGAGGTCGCCGCCGGCCTCGACGCCACCGTTGGGAAGGCCAGAGCCGCGGCGACCGGCGGACCGCCCGCCGGGCCTTCTGGCACGCATCTGGCACGCGACGACTGACAACCGCACACAGTAAGAAGGCCCGGGTCTCTGACCTGGGCCTTCTCCATGGAGCGGGTGACGAGAATCGAACTCGCGCTCTCAGTTTGAGAAGCGACGGCGCTTGGGTGCTCACTTGGCCGCTGACCTGCTTGGATGCGTTGCTTCACCGTCGGCGTGAGTGCTTGGTGACGCCGCTGTTGACCCTGGTTGTCCGCTCTTACGGGCACACTGTGGGCACGGCGCCACGAGCAGTCGGGCGATACGGGCGGGTGACGCTTGCGCCGACCGAACCGCAGCGTCTCGCAGGCTGATCTGGAGCGTCCGTCGCCACTGCGCATACATCGATTCGGCATACGGACGTGGACCTGTGAATGTTGGTGGCGTATCCTTCTATGTACATCACCAACATGCGAGCGGGAGGTGCCGGATGTCAGTGACCCAGATCGACATCGACGACGACGCCCTGGAGCGCGCCATGGCCCTGTCAAAGGTCAGGACCAAGAAAGAGGCGGTCAATCTCGCTCTGCACTTCTACGCCGAGCAGCAGGAGCGTGCGGCGCGCATCAGCCGTCACTTCAAGCGTGCGCGTGAGTGGGGTGCCGTCGAGGACGCCGAGCGCCTGCACGAGGCGGAGAAGCGCAGCCGGTGATCTACTTGCTCGACACGTCCGGCCTGGTGCGGCTGCTCCGTGATCCCAAACTGCAAGCGGCCTGGTACGACGCGATCGATGCCGGGGCCATCGCATCCTGCTACGTGCAACGCGCCGAGTTTCTTCACAGCGCTCGGAACGGTCGCGAGTACGACGAGATCATGGAGATGTTCACCGGCCTCTACCCAGATGTGTCGGTGCCGAAGAACGCGGGGCGCTGGATCGGCGCGGTGCAGCACCGCATGGCCCGGGCCGGGGAGCATCGCAGCGCCTCAGCGGTCGACCTCGTCATCGCTGCCACCGCGGCTCACCATGACCTGACTGTCCTCCATGACGATGCCGACTACCGTGCCGTCGCTCGGCACGCATCCGATTTGACCGAGCACAACGTCCACGACATCGCCTGAGGGATTTCCGTCGAGCCTGCGTCAGGCGAGGGTGGAGGCCCGCGTCGTCATACCGGAGATGGCGGGGCATCACCTCGGTGCCGCCGGGTCCGTTCGTGTCCACTGCGGCGCACTCGTTGAAGTCCTGTCTCCTCGACAGGAGGCGGCAACGGGATAGTGCTGCGGTGTCCGCAAACGCCATTCGTCTCTCCGAGGGGACGGGCATGCTGAGGGCTCACACGTGTGACCGATGTGGTTGATACAGCGAAACCGCAGGTCACAGGTACCGTGCGATGCCAGGGCCGGGGAGCCGACCACGGCCGCCGAGAACTCGTGCCCTCCACGTGCCCCATCTTCGCGCGCCTCGGGGCGGATCCTGCGCAAAAATCCCCGCCAATGCACAAGCCCCAGGCCGCTGACCTGGGGCTTCAAGAAGAGCGGGTGACGAGAATCGAACTCGCGCTCTCAGCTTGGGAAGCTGCGGGTATTTGGGGCTGGCATGGCTGCTGAACTGGGCTGTCACCCGGCACCGGGTCTCATCGCCCTCGGTCGCTTTCACCGTGGTTCCCCGCTGTTCCCCGCTCGATCTGGTGCGCTTGTGGTGCGTCGGTCGTGTCCTGGCCTGGCGTCGTCGGCTCGTCTGCTCCCCCGTACAGATCGGCGCGGAGACGCTCCTTGGCCGCTTCAAGGCGTGGGCCGTAGTCAGCCATGAAGATCTCGCTCAGCGTCTTGTCCAGCGTTCCGGAGATCGCATAGATCGGCGACCAGACGGCTCGGTCGTGCACAATTCCCTCAAGGTCGTCGGACTGGAACATGACTTGATAGAGCCAGTCGGACAGCACGAACGCTTGATCGCGCGTGAGCTTGATGGTGATCGCTTCCTCGTCCACGCCCTCAACCTAGCCGCCTCGACTGGTGGTGTCGTGGGTCGGCGTCGCCATGGGGCCCACACGCTTTCCAACTGTGTTGGTGCCTCACGGGGCCGCGTACAGGGCTGTTCACCTGCGTTCACGGTCGGCTGGTCGCCGGAGCGGTTACGGGCTTCGGTCCCGTCTGAACGCCCGCGAACGGCGCTGAATGAGACGGAAACTGAGACGGACGGCGGGACCGGGCTCGCTAGCATCTGCGCTGTTGAAGGGGGGAGTCATGGCATTGGTCCGCAAGGGATCACGACGGATCGTTGTCGACGGCACGGCCTACCGCTGGCGGCTGCGAGGCAGACCGACGTACTTCCAGGGCCTGGCCTGGTCGCCGTGCACGTTCGCGGTCGAGCATGCGGACACCCCGGGCATGGCGCTCGTGGTCACCACCGACCAGCCGCATCCGAGCAACTGGATCGGTCACGAGGCTGAGCCGGTATTGCCGTCCCGCGTTGCCGCGGCTGTGCGAGTTGCCCTGCGTCAGGGTTGGACTCCGACGGTTCCGGGCTCCGCGTTCCACCTCGACCAGTCCGCCGGCTTCACAGCCTCGCTTTGAGGCGGGGAGCACCGCCTTAGGAGAGGGGCGGGGTGATCTGCGGGCTGAGCTGCGGCTTCGCCGGCCGAGGAAGCGGGCGGCTCCTCGACCGCGAAGCACCGGCGTTGACCGTGACTGACTCCTGCATGTGGCACGGTAGTGGCACGAACCTCAGCCGACGAAAGCCAGCCACGACGGCGGGTGCGTCGACCGACCGCGCACGCGTATGCCTCGCTGTACCTCCACCGGTCTCAGCCACGCTACCGGTGTCGTCAACCGGAGCAAGCCGCGACGGCCGGCCCGTGGTAGCGGTGCCTGCTTTCAAGTCCTCAACTCGGAAAGCCGTGATCAATAGTGCAACTGGCGGAAGACGGCCTAGAATGCGTGCGTGATCACTGAGGGAAATTCAGGACGTAGGCGTCCGCGAAACGAGCGCCGCCGCTGGCGAGAATACGAGCAGGAAGTCGCTACGCTCGTTGATAGTCTCGATGCGGGTACGGCGGTTCAGCACAACCGATACGTCATAGGGCGCGTAAGCGGAGTGCGGCGGCAGCTCGATGCGGTGGTGGAGGGACGCCTCGCTGGGCAGCACGTAAGTATCGTGATCGAGGCGAAGCTTTACCGGCGCAGCGTAAGTATCGGCACTGTTGATGAGTTCATCGGAAAAATGCTCGATGTTGGCTGTGACCGCGGCGTGCTGTATGCGGCTGGTGGCTTTACAGATGGGGCGCTCTCACGCGCGAGCAACGCTCGTAATCCGGCGGTTGGGTGTGTACTTCTTGCTCCGAACGCCGAGCCTACGACCACCGGTCATCATGATTTACATGCAATGCAGAGAGTTCCAGAATGGATATCTCACGCTGCGAGAAATTCGCTAGAGGCGCACTTGGATTTGATTGTCGGCGCCAATCGCACGGCAGAATATAGAAAGTGGATATCATCTGGGCGCGCAATTCTTTACCGGCAGTATCAGGATTTGCGGTAGGATTGCCGTCGGAAGGCATCGACCGTTGCTTCAATGCCTCAAAAAATTCCAAGGTTGCCACTCGGCACGACAATTCCAGCTCTTTGGGGCGTTCGGTGGCGACCGGCCCAGCCGCAATGTCTCCCCTCTCTGGAGTCAGGCGGCTGATTCTCGTGAGCGCGGTACGGCCCCCGGCCGGGCTGGAGCGGGGCGGAGACAGGAGCGCAGGCCCGGCCGGGGGCCGGGCCGCGCGCGGTGAGCGGAGCGAGCCGCCTTGAACCAGTAGAGAAGGTTGTAACTCAGGTGGCGTCTGGGATGTGCCAGAGTGGGGCTGTGTACTGCTCTGGGCGTCTGGTGAGCAGTAGTTGGCGCAGGTCGCTGCGCTGGGAGCCGTTGAGGTTCAGAACCTCGGTGAGGTGGCGGAACGTCGTGTGTGTGACTCCGCGGGTGCGGGCTTCCGACTCGAACTCGTCGACCTGGCGCAGTACCGCCCCCTCGTCGAGCGGGGCCGGTGGCTGGTCCTTCAACCACAGGGCCTTGTTGCGCTCGTAGTCGATCTCCGAGAAGCCGCACACTTCGCGGCTGTGGGTCTCGGCCTCGTCCAGGGTCGTCGTCGCCGTGATGGCTCGGGCGAGGGTGTTGTGGCTCAGGGCCTCGTCCAGGTCGACTTCGTGGACACGCGGGCTTTTGTCCGTGAGCGGCACCGGTAGGCCGGCGTCGCGTACCTCGCAGATGCCGCGCGTTCCCCGGGCCGTCGCCGCGAGCATTCCCGTGGCTTCGGACGGGTGCCATTCCAGGACGGTGTCGACCGGGGCCACGTCCTGCGCCGTGAGGGTGTGGACGACAGGGCCCAGTAGCGGACGGAGATCCTCCGCCGACAGCTCGCCGTCGAGACCGGGGCCAGCGACCAGGAGCCGTACCGGGGCATTCACCTGGCAGCACGCGGCAAGCGTCACTGCGTCGGCGAGCGGGCTCTTCAGGGTCGGTTCGTCGCCGCGGGCGAGGATGTCTCCGCCGACGTCCAGGAGGTCGATCGACTCGGGCGCCAGGTGGGCCAGCAGCTCTTCCAGCTGGCGCGTCACGCCCTCGACTCCGTGGGAGGGGTCCAGCAGGGCGAGTGTCTGTGGAAGTTCGGACGCGAGGCGGGGGAGCGTCGATCCTGCCGGAGGGACTGGGCGGGCGGTCGCCGGCACGGACCACACGGACGGGGTGACGGCTTCCAGGCCGGTGAAGTCGTGCGCGCCGCGCGGGCCCGGTACCGGGTCGACCAACAGGCGGTCCCACGCGTACGTGAGGATCACCGCCTGGTCCTCGTCGCCGTACAGGGCGGCGTGAAGCATTGCGGCGGCGACTGCGTCGCCCCCTCCTCCTGCTGCGACGATCAACCGCGTCATGTGGTCAACATTACGGGTTCTGGTATTTACCACTCACCCTATAGTGGCCAGAGGCCATAGCCACTTGGACGAGGAGGGGACGTGCCGCAGATCGAGGAGGCGCAACCGAAGTATCTCCAGATCGCTCACCACATCCGCGATCAGATCCTTCGGGGCGACCTGCGAGCGGGTGACGAGGTGCCGTCGGAGCGGCAGTTGGCGGCGGACTGGAAGGTGTCACGTCCGACTGCGGACCGTGCTCTGGAGGCGCTCAGTCATCAGGGGCTCGTCGAGAAGCGGCAGGGCTCGGGGACGTATGTGCGCAGCTTGGAAGTCAACCGGCGGGCGCGGGAGTTGTACGGCCGGGCGCGTCAGACCGGGAAGATCTACACGCCCGGTGAGTACGCGGTGATCACGTCGGCCGGGTGGATGGACGCACCGGACCACGTGGCTGAGGCTCTCGGGCTGGTGAAGGACCGCCGGGCCGTGCACCGCCGGCGCGTGACCAACAACCAGGACGGTCCCATCACGTTGTCGACCTCATGGTTCGCCCCGGACGTCGGGCAGCGGGCGCCCAAGCTCACGGACCCTGGGCGAATCCAGGAGGGGACCCTGATGTACGTCGAGAACATGACCGGTCGGCAGGGGAGTTATGCCGAGGACCGGATGTGTGCCCGGAGCGCCACCGAGGAAGAGGCCGCTGACCTGGAGCTGCCACCGGGCTCCGCCGTGTTGATCGTTCACCACGTCGTCTACGACATGCAGGACCGGCCGTTGGAGTTCGCCGAGGCGACCTACCCGCCGCACCGCTGGGCGTTCGAACAGGGCTATCCGCTGGTGTGACATGACGGATCGTCAGTTAGGTGAACCGCTTGCGCGGCGCGAGTGGCTAATGCCACTATCCAGTAAGTGGCTAAGGCCACTTACTTGGAAGGGGGCAGGGTGTGACAGGTCGGCGGCCGGATCAGGGCACGCGCGCAGCATGCCGGGGATGCCGGGGACGCGGTTGGAAGCGCGTCGCTTCGCGTACGTCGGTGGTCCTCGCCGCCGCCAACGACCACACCCGTGCCACGTCGAAGCGGCGCTGCCTCGACTGCGACGGCAGCGGCAAGGAGTGAGCGCGGATGACCTACCGGTTCAACCGCTTCCCCAGCGAGGAATCACCGTGGCTCGGGGCGATGACCCTGCACCCGGTTCCGGAGTCCGTCCCTCGGGCTCGACGCTGGTTCCGGAAGTTCATCGCCCCGTACAACCCGGCCTGCTCGGTCGACGACTGTGCGCTGATGATCTCGGAGCTGGTGACCAACGCCATCCTGTACGGACGGGCGGACGAGGAGTGGCGCGTGCGCGTGGAGTGGTTCCGGGAGGAGACCTCGCTCCGCGTGGAGGTGCACAACCCCGGCTTCCCGGCGAACGTGCGCATGCGCCGGCCGGACGCGAATGACGCGCACGGGCGCGGGCTGCTGTTGGTCGACGCCATGGCCGAGTCGTGGCACTCCGGGCCCAGTCGCTTCGGCGGGACGGTGGTCTCCTTCGTGATGGCTGATGCCTGGCCTTCCTGAGGGAGGAGTGCCCCGCTTCTACATCTGCTCAGGGATTGTCGCTGGTCTGGTGACAGTTGACTTGGCCAATCATGACGGGCGGCGTTCATGGGATATGAGGCGGAGGCCCCCAAGTGCGTGTGCCCCGCGCAGACCCTGCAAGGTCGCATCGAGGGCGGAACGTATCCGCCCGGAACCCGCGTCCCCAGCGAGAACCAGCTTGTGCAGGCGTTCGGGATGTTCCGGCCCACGGTCGTGCGGGCCCCGGAGCCGCTGAAGCATGACGGCTGGCTGGAGTCTCAGCAGGGGTACGGGACGATCGTGCACGGTCGTCCTGCGGGCGCCGAGGAGCGGGAACGACGCAGCCGTGACGTCCTCACGTGTGATGAGTCGCAGACGGTCGGGCGGCTCGTGCGGGTCGGCGAAGTGACGGTACCGGCCCGGGTGGCTTCGGCCCTCGGGCTACCCAAGCGGGCCAAGGCGCTCGTGCGTCGCCTCCTGGTCGAGGAGGACGGGGAGGTCGTCGAGCTGGTCTCCTCCTACTTCTCTGCCGGTCTGGTCGACGGCACCGACCTGGCGAGTCCCGAGGTGCTGGAGTCCGGTACGCGCGCACCTGGAGACGCGCAAGAAGGTTCGCTTCGACCACGTGACGGAGCGCGTCTCCGCTCGCCCGTCCGACGCGACCGAACGTGAGCCGCTGGACCTGCCGGACGGCGTACCGGTGCTGATCATCGTCTGCGGGCGTACGGGCCGTCGTCCTCCCGGCCTTCCTGCACAAGGAGGTGTGGCAGCATCTCGCCTGGTTCGCCGAGAAGGGGCCGGACGGGCTGGTCTTCGTCGGGGAGAAGGGGGGCGCCCTTCCGGCGCACCTCGTTCGGGCGGAAGTGGCGGCGGGCGCGCACGGTCGCCGGTCTTCCCGACGGCTTCCGGTTCTACGATCTCCGGCACACCGGGCACACGCTCTCGACCCGTTCCGGCACCACTCTCAAGGACACGATGGTCCGTGCCGAGCGTGCGAAGAACCACACCGGCGACAAGCCGCACCACAACGACAAGGCCGCCGACGGGTAGCGCGTCCCTATGGTGCGGTTGTGGTGCGCGGCCCGCTCACTGGTCCAGACAACAAACAACCCCCGGGTCGATGACCTGGGGGTTTGTCGTGGAGCGGGTGACGAGAATCGAACTCGCGCTCTCAGCTTGGGAAGCTGATGTTCTACCATTAAACTACACCCGCGTAAGCAGCGGACCGCCGGTCGGAGCCGGTGTCCCGGTGCTCGCTCACTCTACCTCATGACAGGCTCCCGGTGTTCGTGCCGTGGGGCCTGTCGTCGTTCCGTGCGGGGAGGGGGGAGGGGAGGACGGGACTGCGGGGAACCGGAGTTGGGGCGTACGGTGGGGACTTCGGAGAGGGGTCGGGCGGGGCGGAGTGCCGCCTGGAGCGTCGTTCCTTTCATCCCGTACTGTGGCTTTTGTCGCCAGGGGGACCTGGTCAGACGCGGCTCTTGGGGAAGGGACTTGAAGACTTGAAGGACTTGATGGAGCGCACCGTCGTCCGCTGTGCCGATGGGCACGTGTTCAGCACCTCTTCGTTCCCGATGCAGCAGGCCGAGCGGCTCGGTCCCGGGCGGCTCGTCCGGTGTCCGAGGTGTGCGCGGCTGCGCAGCGTCGTGCCGGTGAGCTACGAGAAGCGGTAGCAGCAGGAAGGCTCCGGGCGCGCGGAGTGGCCGATTGCGGTCGCTCTGCGCGCCTTGCGTATCCTCGGGACGTGCTTCTCTCAGACAAGGACATCCGGGCCGAGATCGACGCCGGACGGGTACGGATCGATCCCTACGACGATTCGATGGTGCAGCCGTCCAGTGTCGACGTGCGTCTCGACCGGTTCTTCCGGGTGTTCGAGAATCACCGGTATCCCCACATCGACCCCTCGGTCGAGCAGGCGGACCTGACACGGCTGGTCGAGCCGGACGGGGACGAGCCGTTCATCCTGCACCCCGGTGAGTTCGTGCTGGCCAGTACGTACGAGATCATCACGCTCCCGGACGACCTGGCCTCGCGGCTGGAGGGGAAGTCCTCGCTCGGGCGGCTCGGGCTCGTCACGCACTCCACCGCCGGCTTCATCGACCCCGGGTTCTCCGGGCACGTGACGCTGGAGCTGAGCAATCTGGCCACGCTGCCCATCAAGCTCTGGCCGGGCATGAAGATCGGGCAGTTGTGCATGTTCCGGCTCAGTTCGCCGGCCGAGCACCCGTACGGCAGCGAGCGGTACGGGTCGCGTTACCAAGGGCAGCGGGGGCCGACCGCCTCCCGCTCCTTCCTCAATTTTCATCGGACCCAGGTGTGAGCGCGGGGCAGGCGGAGGACATATGAGTGACGTTCGGGAGAATCTCAGCTACGAGCAGTTCGGCGTCGCCGTCCGGGAGCTCGCGCAGGCCGTGGCGGACGACGGGTTCGAGCCCGACATCGTGCTGTCGATCGCGCGGGGCGGGGTGTTCGTGGCCGGTGGGCTCGCGTACGCGCTCGACTGCAAGAACATCCACCTGGTGAACGTGGAGTTCTACACGGGGGTGGGGACCACGCTGGAGATGCCGGTCATGCTGGCTCCCGTGCCGAACGCCATCGACTTCTCCGACAAGAAGGTCCTCATCGCCGACGACGTCGCCGACACCGGCAAGACGCTGAAGCTGGTGCGGGACTTCTGCCTCGAGACCGTCGCCGAGGTGCGCAGCGCGGTGATCTACGAGAAGTCCCACTCGCTGGTGAAGTGCGAGTACGTGTGGAAGCGGACCGAGGAGTGGATCAACTTCCCGTGGTCCGCGCAGCAGCCCGTGGTACGGCGGAGCGGGCAGGTGCTGGACGCCTGAGCCGCGCGTGCGTGCACGCGGGACACGCAGGAAGGGGCTCCCCCGTTCTCGGGGGAGCCCCTTCCTGCGTGTCCCGCGTGGCTCAGAACGTGCCCAGCTTCACGATCGACAGCAGGGCGACCAGCTGGATCGCGGAGGCGCCCAGCGCCTTCGGCCAGGGCAGGTCGTGGGAGCGGCTGACCATCAGGGTGAGCAGGGCGCCGGCCGCGACCCAGGTGATCCAGCCCAGGATCTGGACGAAGGGCGCGTCGCCGCCGGCGAACATGGCGACGATCAGACGCGGCGCGTCCGTCAGCGACATGATCAGCATGGAGAGGCCGACCGTGGGCTGCCAGGCCCCGTCGCCGCCGAGCTGGCGGGCGAGGGTGTGGGTGACCACGCCCAGGACGAAGGCGGAGAGGACCATGGCGACGGCCGTCACCAGGACGATCGGGATGGCGTTCGAGAGCGTCGCGTTGATCGCGTCCTCGCGGGCGCCGTCGAAGCCGAACACCGCGATCAGGCCGTAGAGGAAGGACACGATGAGGGCGGGGGCCCACATCGTGTAGTCCCGCATCTGGAGGAAGGTCCGGTCGGGGCTGGTGAAGATGCCCCTCAGCAGGTCCTTCCAGTGCAGGCGGGGGCCGATCGGGCCGGCGGGCGGCGGGGACGCCGGGCCGGCGCGGTAGGTGTCGCCCTGGGTGTAGGGGTCCTCGCCGACCGAGAAGGCCTGGGTGTGGCCGGGGTTGTTGGCGGCGTACGGGTCGTGCGGGGTGGCGCCGGGCGGGCCGCCCCGCGGGTAGCCGCCGTCACCGAAGTACTCCGGTTCGTCGTGCCCGCCGGGTCCACCGTGTCCGCCGGCCTGACCGCCGTAGCCGCCGCCGTTCGCGTGCGGCCACTGGCCGCCGGTGTGCGGGGGCTGCGGAGGGTACGGCTGCGGCGGCGCCGGGGGATAGCCGTACGGCTGTCCCTGCGGCGTCTGCTGCCCGTGCGGGGGGTGTTGCGGTCGCGTCTGAGGAGCGCCGTTGTCCCGGCCGCGTCCGATCCTGAATCCAGCCACGCTTCCGAACGTACCTGGTCCCGCACGGTGACGTGCCGGGCCCGGGACCCTGGAGGCGGCTTTGCGGCCGAGCTGTGACATCCCCTACGGGTGGGGGGCGGCTCGGCCGGGGCGTCCCCTAAGGGGCGGGCGTGGTGTCCTCCGGGGCGCCGGGTCGCGCAGGAGCCGAGGTCCGTTTCGGGGGCGGCGATGCCGTACTCGGTGGGCGGTCCGACGGCTGAGGGGACGCGGATGCCCGCGGGCAGCGGCCGTCGGCGGCGCGGTCCGCGAGGGCCGGGGTGGCCTGGCGCCCCGGGGGCCGGGCGAGGTCGAGGCCGGGGGCGGGGGCATGGGCGACCGTGTCCGCCGGTCGTCCCGGAGCGCGGCGGGAGGCGGCGAGCCCCGTCGCCGCGTCACCGGCCGGGAGAGAGGGAGGGAGAGAGGGAGAGAGAGCAGGGGCGCGGGAGGGCGGGGTCGGGTTCCGGGGTGATGTCCTCCGGGGCGCCGGGTGCCGGGGGCGGTGGTCGGAGCCGCTCAATTGAGCGCGGCGTGAACACACCGACGCCCCGTGTCATCCGTTCGCGGACACGGGGCGTCGGGGAGGCGGGCGGTTACTTCACCGGCTCCGGTTCCGGGGCCGTCTTCGGCTCCGACTCGCCCGTCGGGTCGGCCGGGGTCTTCACCGAGTCCAGCAGGAGCTGGGCCACGTCGACGACCTGGATCGACTCCTTCGCCTTGCCGTCGTTCTTCTTGCCGTTGACCGAGTCGGTGAGCATGACCAGGCAGAACGGGCAGGCCGTGGAGACGATGTCCGGATCGACGGAGAGCGCCTCGTCGACGCGCTCGTTGTTGATGCGCTTGCCGATCCGCTCCTCCATCCACATCCGCGCGCCGCCCGCGCCGCAGCAGAAGCCGCGCTCCTTGTGGCGGTGCATCTCCTCGTTGCGGACCCCGGGGACGGCGGCGATGATCTCGCGCGGCGGCGTGTAGATCTTGTTGTGGCGGCCCAGGTAGCAGGGGTCGTGGTACGTGATGATGCCCTCGACCGGGGTGACGGGGGTCAGCCGGCCCTCGTCGACCAGGTGCTGGAGCAGCTGGGTGTGGTGGATGACCTCGTAGTCGCCGCCGAGCTGCGGGTACTCGTTGCCCAGGGTGTTGAGGCAGTGCGGGCAGGTGGCGACGATCTTCTTCGCCGACTTGGGCTTCTTGGTCTGAGGGGACTCGTCGTCCTCGCCGAAGGCCATGTTCAGCGAGGCGACGTTCTCCATGCCCAGTTCCTGGAAGAGGGGCTCGTTGCCCAGGCGGCGGGCGGAGTCGCCGGTGCACTTCTCGTCGCCGCCCATGATGGCGAACTTCACGCCCGCCATGTGGAGCAGCTCCGCGAAGGCCTTGGTGGTCTTCTTGGCGCGGTCCTCCAGGGCGCCGGCGCAGCCGACCCAGTAGAGGTACTCGACCTCGGTGAGGTCCTCGATGTCCTTGCCGACGACCGGGACCTCGAAGTCGACCTCCTTGGTCCACTCCAGGCGCTGCTTCTTGGCCAGGCCCCAGGGGTTGCCCTTCTTCTCCAGGTTCTTGAGCATCGTGCCCGCCTCGGAGGGGAAGGAGGACTCGATCATGACCTGGTAGCGGCGCATGTCGACGATGTGGTCGACGTGTTCGATGTCGACCGGGCACTGCTCGACGCAGGCGCCGCAGGTGGTGCAGGACCACAGGACGTCCGGGTCGATGACGCCGCCCGCGGCGAAGCCGCCGTCGGACGAGGCTTCGAGGGGGCCGACGAGGGGACGTTCGGCCTCCGCCAGCGCCGCCGCGGGGACGTCCTTCAGCTGCTCCTCGGACGCCTTCTCCTCGCCCTCCGCCGTCTTGCCGCCGCCGGCCAGCAGGTAGGGGGCCTTGGCGTGCGCGTGGTCGCGCAGGCTCATGATCAGGAGCTTGGGGGAGAGGGGCTTGCCGGTGTTCCAGGCCGGGCACTGGGACTGGCAGCGGCCGCACTCCGTGCAGGTGGAGAAGTCCAGCAGGCCCTTCCAGGAGAACTGCTCGACCTGGGAGACGCCGAAGACGTCGTCCTCACCGGGGTCGGTGAAGTCGATCGGTTTGCCGCCCGAGGTCATCGGCAGCAGGGCGCCCAGGGAGGTCCCGCCGTTCGCGTCGCGCTTGAACCAGATGTTGGGGAAGGCCAGGAAGCGGTGCCAGGCCACGCCCATGTCGGTCTTCAGGGCGACCGTGATCATCCAGATGAAGGAGGTCGCGATCTTCAGGCCGGCGAAGAAGTAGGTGAGGTTCTGGAGGGTGGCCAGGTCCATGCCCTCCAGCCAGGACACCACCGGGTACGAGATGAAGAACGACGCCTCGTAGCCGTCCACGTGGTGCTGGGCGCCTTCGAGGGCGTGCAGCATGAAGATGCAGACGCCGACGATGAGGATGACGGCCTCGACGAAGTACGCCTGGCCGAAGTTGGAGCCGGCGAAGCGGGACTTGCGGCCCGGCTTGCGCGGGTGGCTCAGCTGCCGGATGCCGATCAGGACCAGGATGCCGAGCACGGTCATCGTGCCGATGAACTCGACGAAGACGTTGTACGGCGCCCAGTCGCCCAGCACCGGCAGCAGCCAGTCGGCGCGGAAGAGCTGGCCGACGGCGTTGACGATGGTCAGCAGCAGCGAGAAGAAGCCCACCGCCACGAACCAGTGCGCGACGCCGACGACGCCCCAGCGGTTCATCCGGGTGTGGCCGAGGAACTCCCTGACCACCGTGAGGGTGCGCTGCGCGGGCTGGTCGGTCCGGGTGCCGGCCGGCACGGGCTGGCCCAGCCGCAGGTAGCGGACGATCTGGAGGACGGCGCGGGCGAAGAGTGCCACGCCGACCACGATCAGGACCAGCGACACGATGATCGCGGCGAGTTGCATTTGGGGGCTCCTCGGGCCTGCGAGGGTTTCGAGGGGGTGGGTGAGCGGTGAGTGGTGTTACTGAGCGGTAGCTTATGCAGTCCGTTCGAGACTACCCCTATCCTCCGCCGCACTGTAGTCGGGCGTGTGGTGATCTGTGTCGCTGAGGCCACCCTGAGTGGGCGCCTCCCTCCTGTCCGGCGCCGCCGCGCCGAACCGGACAAGACATTCATCGCACATCGTGATATTCGGCTTAGTTTAAGGCCGTGCTCCACGGGATCGCCTCCGTCCCCTCCTCTCCGCCGCCTTCCTCGCTGCCGCCGCCCTCCTCCTCGCCGGCCGCCGCCTTCCTCCTCGCCGCCCTGCTCGCACCGCTGCTGCGGCCGTTCGCCCGGTGGGTCGTCGTCGCCGTACGGGGGTGCGAGCCGGTCCCGTCCCGGGGAGCCCGGCCCGCCTCGTCCTCGTGCAGGAACTCGTACAAGAAGCGGCTGGCGCCTCGGTGTGGGGTGTCACGGGTGCCGCCGACACCCCGGCGGGGGACTGGTTTTCCCGTGCCGAAGGCGTGCCACCCTGCGTTCGCGCAGGTCGGCGGCTCGTTGCGCGTAAGGAGCGGATAAGAGTTGAGTCCGATCGACTCAGGTCTGTTGACCCGGCGGGAGTCGTCGTGCACACTTGAGTCTGTTCCACTCAAGTCAGTTGGAGGAATCAACCATGGCACGTGCGGTCGGCATCGACCTGGGCACGACTAACTCCGTCGTCAGCGTTCTGGAGGGCGGCGAGCCCACCGTCATCACCAACGCCGAGGGCGCCAGGACCACGCCGTCCGTCGTCGCCTTCGCCAAGAACGGTGAGGTGCTGGTCGGCGAGGTGGCCAAGCGTCAGGCGGTCACGAACGTCGACAGGACCATCCGGTCGGTCAAGCGCCACATGGGCACCGACTGGAAGATCAACCTGGACGGCAAGGACTTCAACCCGCAGCAGATCAGCGCCTTCGTGCTGCAGAAGCTGAAGCGGGACGCCGAGGCGTACCTGGGTGAGAAGGTGACCGACGCGGTCATCACCGTCCCGGCGTACTTCAACGACTCGGAGCGCCAGGCCACCAAGGAGGCCGGCGAGATCGCGGGCCTGAACGTCCTGCGCATCGTCAACGAGCCGACCGCCGCCGCCCTGGCGTACGGCCTCGACAAGGACGACCAGACGATCCTCGTCTTCGACCTCGGTGGCGGTACGTTCGACGTCTCGCTGCTGGAGATCGGCGACGGCGTCGTCGAGGTGAAGGCCACCAACGGTGACAATCACCTCGGTGGTGACGACTGGGACCAGCGCGTCGTCGACTACCTGGTCAAGCAGTTCCAGTCCGGTCACGGCGTGGACCTGAGCAAGGACAAGATGGCGCTGCAGCGCCTGCGCGAGGCCGCCGAGAAGGCGAAGATCGAGCTGTCCTCGTCCACCGAGACCTCGATCAACCTGCCCTACATCACGGCCTCCGCCGAGGGCCCGCTGCACCTGGACGAGAAGCTCACCCGCGCCCAGTTCCAGCAGCTGACCGCGGACCTGCTGGAGCGCTGCAAGACGCCGTTCCACAACGTGATCAAGGACGCGGGCATCCAGCTCGGCGAGATCGACCACGTCGTGCTCGTCGGTGGCTCCACCCGTATGCCGGCCGTCGCCGAGCTGGTCAAGGAGCTGACCGGCGGCAAGGACGCCAACAAGGGCGTCAACCCGGACGAGGTCGTCGCCATCGGCGCCGCCCTGCAGGCCGGTGTCCTCAAGGGCGAGGTCAAGGACGTCCTGCTCCTCGACGTCACCCCGCTGTCCCTCGGCATCGAGACCAAGGGCGGCATCATGACCAAGCTGATCGAGCGGAACACGACGATCCCGACCAAGCGGTCCGAGATCTTCACCACCGCCGAGGACAACCAGCCCTCCGTGCAGATCCAGGTCTACCAGGGCGAGCGCGAGATCGCGGCGTACAACAAGAAGCTCGGGATGTTCGAGCTGACCGGTCTGCCGCCGGCGCCGCGCGGCGTCCCGCAGATCGAGGTCTCCTTCGACATCGACGCCAACGGCATCATGCACGTGACCGCGAAGGACCTGGGCACGGGCAAGGAGCAGAAGATGACCGTCACCGGCGGCTCCTCGCTGCCGAAGGACGAGGTCGACCGGATGCGCCAGGAGGCCGAGCAGTACGCGGAGGAGGACCACCGCCGTCGCGAGGCCGCCGAGACCCGCAACCAGGGCGAGCAGCTCGTCTACCAGACGGAGAAGTTCCTCAAGGACAACGAGGACAAGGTCCCGGGTGACGTGAAGACGGAGGTGGAGACCGCCGTCGGCGAGCTGAAGGAGAAGCTCAAGGGCGAGGACATCGCCGAGATCCGCACCGCCACCGAGAAGGTCGCCGCCGTCTCGCAGAAGCTGGGCCAGGCCATGTACGCCGACGCCCAGGGCGCGCAGGCCGCTGGCGGCGAGGCTCCGGGCGCCGGTGCCGGCCAGTCCAAGGCCGACGACGACGTCGTCGACGCCGAGATCGTCGACGACGAGCGCAAGGACGGTGCCGCGTGACGGAGGAGACCCCGGGTTTTGAGGAGAAGCCCGACGTCCCCTCCGGCGCCACCCCCGAAGACGCCGAGCCGAAGACCGCCCCCTCCGCTCCGGAGGCGGGGGCGGCCCCGGCCGGGGACGCGAGCCAGGACGCGGGCCTGCTGGCCCAGCTGGACCAGGTGCGCACCGCGCTCAACGAGCGCACCGCGGACCTCCAGCGGCTCCAGGCCGAGTACCAGAACTACCGCCGCCGGGTCGAGCGGGACCGGGCCGCCGTGAAGGAGATCGCCATCGCGAACCTCCTGACCGAGCTGCTCCCGGTGCTCGACGACATCGGCCGCGCCCGGGAACACGGCGAACTCGTCGGCGGCTTCAAGTCGGTGGCGGAGTCGACCGAGGCGGTCGCGGCCAAGCTGGGCCTGCAGCAGTTCGGCAAGGAGGGCGAGCCCTTCGACCCGACGGTCCACGAGGCCCTGATGCACAGTTACGCGCCGGACGTCACCGAGACGACCTGCGTGGCGATCCTGCAGCCCGGGTACCGGATCGGCGAGCGCACCATCCGCCCCGCGCGGGTGGCCGTGGCCGAGCCCCAGCCCGGGGCGCAGACGGTCAAGCCGGCCGAGGAGAGCGAGAAGGCGGGCGGCGCGGACCAGGCCGACGACAAGGAGAGCGGTGGCCCGGACGAGGGCTGAGCTTGTGAGCAGCAGGGAGGAGGGACGTCGGGGATGAGCACCAAGGACTTCATCGAGAAGGACTACTACAAGGTCCTCGGCGTCCCCAAGGACGCCACCGACGCCGAGATCAAGAAGGCGTACCGGAAGCTCGCCCGCGAGAACCACCCGGACGCCAACAAGGGCAACGCCAAGGCGGAGGAGCGGTTCAAGGAGATCTCCGAGGCGAACGACGTCCTCGGCGACCCCAAGAAGCGCAAGGAGTACGACGACGCCCGCGCGCTCTTCGGCAACGGGGGCTTCCGCCCCGGGCCCGGCGCGGGCGGCGGCACCTTCAACTTCGACCTGGGCGACCTCTTCGGCGGCGGACAGGGCGGACAGGGGGCCGGCGGCTTCGGCGGCGGACTCGGTGACGTGTTCGGGGGCCTGTTCAACCGCGGGGCCGCAGGCGGCGCCCGGACCCAGCCCAGGCGCGGCCAGGACATCGAGTCCGAGGTCACCCTGAGCTTCACGGAGGCCATCGAGGGGGCCACGGTCCCGCTCAGGATGTCCTCGCAGGCGCCCTGCAAGGCGTGTTCGGGCACCGGCGACAAGAACGGCACCCCGCGGGTGTGCCCGACCTGTGTCGGCACCGGCCAGGTGACGCGGGGCTCGGGCGGCGGGTTCTCGCTGACCGACCCCTGCCCGGACTGCAAGGGCCGGGGCCTGATCGCGGAGGACCCCTGCGACGTCTGCAAGGGCTCCGGACGCGCCAAGTCGTCGCGGACCATGCAGGTCCGCGTCCCGGCCGGGGTCTCGGACGGGCAGCGCATCCGGCTGCGCGGCAAGGGCACGCCGGGCGAGCGGGGCGGTCCGGCGGGCGACCTGTACGTGGTCGTGCACGTCAAGGACCACGCCGTCTTCGGGCGCAAGGGCGACAACCTCACGGTCACCGTCCCGGTGACGTACGCGGAGGCGGCGCTCGGCGGGGAGGTCCGGGTGCCGACCCTGGGCGGCCCGCCGGTCACGCTGAAGCTGCCGGCCGGCACGCCCAACGGGCGGACCATGCGCGCCCGCGGCAAGGGCGCGGTCCGCAAGGACGGCACCCGCGGGGACCTGCTGGTCACCGTGGAGGTGAGTGTTCCGAAGGACCTGAGTGGGAAGGCTCGTGAAGCGCTGGAGGCGTATCGCGAGGCCACCGCGGGCGAGGATCCGCGGGCGGAGCTGTTCCAGGCCGCGAAGGGAGCTTGATGGGGATGGACGGCCGTCGACGCAATCCGTATGAACTGACCGAGGACACCCCGGTCTACGTCATCTCGGTGGCGGCCCAGCTGTCCGGGCTGCACCCGCAGACCCTGCGTCAGTACGACCGTCTGGGCCTGGTCTCCCCGGACCGCACCGCCGGCCGGGGGCGCCGCTACTCGGCCCGGGACATCGAACTGCTGCGCACGGTGCAGCAGTTGTCGCAGGACGAGGGCATCAACCTGGCCGGCATCAAGCGCATCATCGAACTGGAGAACCAGGTCGCGGCGCTCCAGTCCCGGGTGGCCGAGATGGAGGCCGCCCTGGACGGCGCGGCGGCGGCGATGCGCCAGCGCGAGGCGGCGGTGCACGCGTCGTACCGCCGGGACCTGGTGCCGTACCAGGAGGTCAAGCAGACCAGCGCGCTGGTGGTGTGGCGGCCGAAGGGGCGCTCGTCGGACGGACGCGCGCCGCACGAGGGCGCGGGGGCCCGGAGGTTCGGCCGAACCTCCGGGCCCCCGTCGTGTCCGGGGCGGTGGCGGTCAGGTCCCGCTCGGCGGCACCACGACCGGTGCGAGGGAGGAGAAGCTCTCCGTACCGTCCGCCGAGAGGCCCGACACCAGGTAGTGGCTGGTGGTGCCGGCGGGCGTGCCGGGGTCGGTCCAGCCGGTCGTGCCGGCGGCCAGCGGTACGTCGGTGAGGCGGACGAACGTCTGCGTCGCACGGTCCCAGCGGTACACCTGGAAGCCGCCGGCCGGGCAGTGCGCGCCGCAGTTCCAGGCCAGCGCCGCGTGGCCGGCCCCGTCCGCCGTGGCCGACACGGACCAGGCGGTGGTCCGCGGCGGCACCTGGCCCGGGGTCAGGTCGAGCTCGTCGACGCTCACGTTGGCGACGACGGTGTCCGGGTAACCGGCGGTGGTGTACAGGGAGTTGTTCCGGACGTCGATCGCGTCGACGAAGTAGACCCAGTTCTCGCCGTCGGGCACGTCCGGGTCGACGAACCGGGTGGTGCCGGGCGCCAGGGTGGCGATCCGCTCGTGGGTGAAGGTGTTCCGGGCGTCGGTCCCGCGCCACACGGCGTACGAGGCGAGGTCGTCGGCGGTGCTCGGGTCCCACTCCAGCACCGTGCCGTACTCCGTGCTGGTGTACGTCAGACCGGTGACGGCGGGCGGCGGGGTGCGGTCGGCGCGGGTCACGTAGGCGGCGAGCGACGGCGCCGACTCGCGGCCCGCGTCGTCGACGCTGGTGACGTGGTAACCGTAGGGGGTGCCGACCGCGGCGGAGCGGTCGGTGCAGGCGTACTGCGGGGCGTAGTCGGACGGGTTGCCCACCCGGTACGGCTCGCAGGTCACTTCCACCGGCACCGGGGCCTGGGCGGACCGCTCCCAGCGGTACACCCGGAACCGGGTGGGCGCGGTCTTCGAGGTGCTCCACCGGATGCTGACGCCGCTGTCGTCCTCGGCGGTGCCGGAGACCCCGATGAGCGGCACGGCCAGCGGCCGGCTGTGGGCGAGCTCCCGTGACCGGGCGGTGTTGCCGGCCGGGTCCTTCGCGATCACGCGGTAGTACGAGGTCTCCCCGTAGGGCGCGGTCTCGTCGATGAAGACGGAGCCGTGGGCCGACTCGGCGATCCGGGTGTACTCCCCGTCGGCGGCGGCCGCCCGGTAGACGTCGTACGTCACCTCCCAGGTGTCGTCCTGCCAGGTCAGCCGGACGCCTTCGACGGGGTCGTCGGTCGCGGACAGCACGGGGGTCAGCGGAGCGGTGGTGTCGACGGTGGTGACGGGCTTGTCGGAGCTGCCCGCGGACTCGTTGCCGGCCTTGTCCACGGCCCGGATCTCGTAGTAGTACGCGGCACCGGTGGGCGCGAGGGTCTCGGTGAAGGAGGTGCCGGTGACCACGGTGCCGCCGTTGACCTGGCGGTAGTCGTCGGTGCCCTTCAGGCGGCGGTAGACGCGGTAGCCGGCGAGGTCCATCTCCTTGTTCCTGGACCAGGTGACCTTCGTCCTGCCGGTGGCCGGGTCGTGGACGGCGGCGGCGCCCGTGGGGGCGAGCGGCGCGACCTTGTCGGCGGTCGCCGAGGTCCTGGGCGTGTAGACGAACTCGACGTCCGCCTTGCCGGTCCAGTTGACGAAGTCGATCCGGAGGGTGTGCTTGCCCTTGGGGACGGTGACGTCGACCGTCTTCTTCCGGGTCGACGACACGTTCTTCCACAGGTCGACCTCGCGGGTGCCGTCGAGGTAGACGCGGATGCCGTCCTGCGCGGAGGCGGCGAAGGAGAACGGGCCGCCGGAGCCGAAGTCGCGGGTGAGCGACCAGCGGACGCCGAAGTTGTTCGCCGGCAGTCCCTTGGCCGGTGCCCCGGTGCCCCAGTTCTGGTCGATGACGGAGTCGCAGTCGGTCTTCTTCGGGGTTCCGGAGAACGTGGTGTTCGCGAAGAACTGCCGCTTGAAGACGGGGGAGGAGCAGCTCACGGCTGCGGAGGCGGGCGCGGCTGCGACGGTGAGCAGTCCGCCCGCGGTGGCGAGCACGACGACCGTCGAGGCGACGGCCGTGGTCGTGCGTATGGCTGAGTTCATTCGTTCCTCTGATCGAAACGGGGAGGTGAGGCGTGCCTCCGTGATCACGACCCGTGAGGAAGGGGGTTGGTTGTACGGACCTTCCGTGGCCGTACGGGGACAGTCGATGGCCGTTCGGTGAAGGGGAGTTGAAGGTGGCGGCGGGGTGTCCGGGGGGTGACTGCGCAGCGTGACGTTGCCATCTCGTTAAGTGGCAACGCTTGACGGTGAGGTGGGTGGGAGCGTTGTCTTTTCAGTCACCTGGGTCGCAAAGCGACCACCGCGTCCGGAAGGCACCAGAAGTGATCTCCTGCATGCGCCGTATCGCCATATCCGTGGCGGCGTCCACGATGACCGTTTCGCTGACGGCCTGCGGAGCGCTGAACGTGTCGGGCGGCAGCGACGAGGCGAGCCCGACCAAGGGCGACGCCCTCATGGTGGGGCTGCTGCTCCCGGAGCGGGAGAACACCCGCTACGAGGAGTTCGACCGGCCCATCTTCACCAAGAAGGTGGACGCGCTGACCGACGGCCAGAGCGTGGTCCAGTACGCCAACGCCGAGGCGAGCGCGAGCAAGCAGGCCGAGCAGATGACGAAGATGGTCGAGGACGGGGTCGACGTCATCGTGCTGGACGCGGTCGACTCGCACGCCATCGCGGACAGCGTGCGCGAGGCCAAGGACGCCGGTATCCCGGTGATCGCGTACGACCGGCTGGCCGAGGGCCCGATCGACGCCTACGTCTCCTTCGACAACGAGCTGGTCGGCGAGGTCCAGGGCCGCTCGCTGCTGGAGGCGCTCGGCGGCGACGCCGCCACCGACACCGTCGTCATGATGCACGGCTCCCCCACCGACCCCAACGCCGGCCAGTTCAAGGCCGGGGCCCTGGCCGAACTGGCCGGGAACGTGCGGGTCGGCGCCACGTACGACACCGCGGACTGGAAGGCGGAGAACGCCGAGGAGAACATGGCCGAGGCGATCCAGAAGCTCGGCGCGGACGCGATCGACGGCGTGTACTCCGCCAACGACGGCATGGCGGGCGGCGTCATCGCGGCGCTGAAGGCCGCCGGCGTCACCGACCTGCCCCCGGTCACCGGCCAGGACGCGGAACTGGAGGCGGTGCAGCGGATCGTCTCCGGCGAGCAGTACATGAGCGTGTACAAGTCCTACCCGCTGGAGGCGGAGAGCGCCGCCGAGATGGCCGTGACCCGGGTGCAGGGCAAGGACATCCAGTTCGACGCGCTCACCGAGGACCAGGTGGACAGCCCCACCGACCGGGGCATCCCCGCCCAGCTGGTCCCCGTGACCGCCCTGCACAGGAAGAACATCAAGGAGACCGTCGTCGCCGACGGAATCCACAAGATCTCCGACATCTGCACCGCCGCGTACGAGGCGCAGTGCGCGGAGATCGGCCTGAAGTAGACCGCTTGTTGCACAGCCGGTCCCGGCCCGCGCATAGTTGCGCTGCGGGAAACGGGCGGGACGCGGGGGTGGGCTGGGCGATGGCCGGGCACGGGACGGACGGGCATCCACACGGTGCTGACCGACTGTGCGAAGCAGGGGAACGCGTGTACTCCCGGGCCGTACGGCGGGGCCGGGTGCCGCGCCGGGAGGCGGAGGCGGCGCCCTGCCTGCTGGACCTCGCGCTGCTGCACCCCGACCCCGACGCCATGGACTGGCTGGTGCCGACCGCACCGCAGGAGGTCGTGACCCGGCTGCTGCGCGCGGTGTACGACGAGGTCAGCGCCGGTCAGCGGCGGGTGGGCTCGGCGGTGGCCGCCATCGAGCGGTACGCCGGTCTGGGCGGCGCGAGCGGGCAGCCGCGGCCGTCGGCGGGGGCCGAGGGCACGGCGATCCGGGTGCTGGACGGGCTGGCCCGGATCCAGGCCGCGATGGACGAGGCGACCCAGGCGTGCACCACCGAGGTGCTGACCGTGCAGCCCGGCGGCATCCGGCGCGAGCACGAACTCTCCGAGGGGCTGCACCGGGCACTGGCGCTGCGCGGGCGCGGCGTGCGGATGCGCGACCTGTACACGCACGTCGCCCGGCACGGGCAGGGCCTGCTGCACTACATGGAGCTGATGGGCGACGCGGTGGAGGCGCGGACGCTGGACGAGGTGATCGACCGGCTGATCCTCTTCGACCGCACGGTGGCGTTCGTGCCGGCCAACGCCGAGCGGACGATGGCGCTGGAGCTGCGCCACCCGGCGCTGGTGGAGTACCTGGTCACCGTCTTCGAACGGCTGTGGCGCCTCGCGCTGCCGATCACCGTGCCGCTGCCCGACACCGGCATCGAGGGCATCTCGCACCGGGAGCGGTCCATCGCCGCGCTGCTCGCGGAGGGGCACCAGGACGCGGTGATCGCCGAGCGGCTGGGGATCAGCGTGCGCACCTGCCGGGCCCACATCGCCCGGCTGTCGGAGACGCTGGGCGCGGCGAGCCGTACCCAGCTGGGCGTGCGGATCGCGCAGGCCGGGCTGGACGGTCCGCCCCACGCCCCGGCGCCGGTCAGGCCGTCCGGCCGGGGATTCCCGCGCGCGCGATGAGGGCGATGAGCGCGATGAGTGCGATGAGGTGGCCGGGCCGCGCCCGGCTGCCGCTGCCAGGGCGGTGGCGAGTCCGGCGGTGAGTCCGGCGGCGTGCGCGCGGGCCGTGCGGATGTTCGTCCTCGGCCGTTCGTCCCCGGCCGTTCGGCGATGACGGTGTCGGTGCGGCCCTCGACGGGCAGCGCGGCGATGACCCGCCGGCGGGGGTGACGCCGTCCAGGGCGGGCCGCCGTACGGCCCGCGGGAACACCGGGGTGGCCGGCCGCCAAAACCGGTCGAAGACGGTGACCGGGCAGGTGACGAGGGCGGGGCGCCGGATCTCTGGGGCGAGGGCCCGCGGGCAGGGTGCCGGGGTGGCGGCGAGAGCGGGCGCGCGGGGCGCGGGCCGTCGCGCGGGGCGTGAGTGCACAGGACGGGGCCGTCCTCGCGCAGGTCGTCGGGTCAGTGGACGTGCGTCTCGTCCGTCATGCCGTCCCTTCCGGCTCGGGGCTCCTGTCCCCGTGGTCCAGCATTCCGGACTGGGCTATGAGGTAGCCGAGCTGGGCGCGGCTGCCGCTGCCGAGGGCCTGGGCCAGTTTGGCTATGTGGGCCCGGCAGGTACGGACGTTCATGCCGAGGCGGCGGGCGATCGCCTCGTCCACGTGGCCCTCGACGAGCAGTTTGGCGATGGAGTGCTGGATGTCGGTGATGCCGTCGGCGGCGGTCTCGTAGGGGGCGCCGGCGCTGAGCGGGACCGCCCGGCCCCACATGAACTCGAAGACCTTGGTCAGGTAGCGGACCAGGCCGGGGTGGCGCAGTTCCAGGGCGACCTGCCGGTCGTCCCGCACGGGGATGAAGGCGACGGTCTCGTCGCAGATGATGAGGCGCTCGACCAGTTCGTCGATGGTGCGGTACTCGGCCTTGCCGTCCGGGAAGCGGTCCACCCAGGCCAGCCGTTCCGGGCTGTAGCGGGCCGTGTGCTGGTAGAGCGTCCTGATCCGCACCCCGCGTTCGATCAGCGGCCGGTCGCGTTCCAGCGCCTCGACGAGCCGGCTCTCGGGGTGCCGGTGCCTGGGCTGCACCGACATCACCTCGTTGCGGCACTGGGCCGTCGCCAGGTCGAGCGCCTCGTTGATACGGTCGAGTCCCTCCAGCACGGTGATCGAGTGGTGGGAGGACCCCACGGGGGCGCTGAGGCCGAGGAACCGTCCGAAGGTGTCCGCCAGTTCCATCGAGAGCCGCCGGCGTTCGGTGATCTCGCGTTCGATGGGATCCAGCCGCTGGGCCAGGACCACCGACGGAGGGACCGGGCGCAGCCAGTCCGGATCGTCCGGATCCGGCTGGAGCAGGGCGAACTCCATCAGGCAGGGAGCGGACGCCACGTCCGCGCGGGCGATACGTCCCGAGCGGAGCGCGTTCGCGTAGAGACGGCTCCCTTCCGCGCACAGCTCCGTCATGGCATGGGGATGTACCGTTTTGGTCCCGTTAGCCACAGAATCTCCACCCCCCAGGGTCCTGAACATGCAGGAACATGATGCACCGATCGTGTGGCCATGACGTGCCTGAATGAGCCATCGTCTTACTCGACGGGGGAAGAGGGGACCTTCAAGTGAGGACGAAGCCGACTATGCGTAAGAGAATGCTTCGCTCGGTGCTTGTTGCCGCCTTCTCCGCCGCTGTGGCCCTGGGAACGTCGAGTGGCCTCGCCGGAGCGAAGGGTGACGTGCAGCAGGACACCGCCTGGTCGAGTGGGGCCGTCGGCACGGCCGACGGTGACGACGCGGTCATGCTCCCGGCAGACACTGCCTGGAGTTGACGTGACCACCCCACCCGACGACCGCTCCTTCCGTCGCGAGATGGCCACGGCCTATCGCTCCGGATGGCACTTCATCGACCTGGTCACCGCAATCCCCCACGGCGGTGACTCCTTGATGGTGACCGTCTTCGGCGAACCGGTCGTCGTCACCCGGGACGATGACGACGAGGTCCGGGCGTACCGGTGCCTGCGGCGGCCCCGGGGGGCGCCGCAGCCCGTGCGATGTGCCATCCGGTACGGAATGATCTTCGTGAACCTGGACCGACGAGACCATCGGCTGGTGGAACCGGAATCCCCCACCTCACGGACCATCTCAGCCACCCCCCGCAGTGCCTGACGCGATTCCCCCGTCGTAAAAGATCGCTCAGGCGCTTCCCCCCGCAGCGGCGTCACCGTGACCTGAACACGGTGACGCCGCTGCAGTTTTCCGTGCCGCACGGGGCTTTTGTGGCGAGTTCGCGCGGTGACGTGTGCCGCCCTGGCTCCGGTCGCTGTCCCGCGCCGCTCCGCCGCGATCCCGGCCGCCGCCCGGCCGCCGCCCGGTCGCCATCCGGTCCCCACCCGGCCACCGACCGGTCCAGATCCGGCCGGGGTGGCCGGTACCGCTCCGTGTGCCGCCGCCCGGCCTCGGCGACCGCTTCCGGTCCGGCCCGTACGAGGGCCCGCCCCTCCGGCGTGGACCACCACCGGCCGTCCGCCTGACCCACGGCGGCGCGGGCGCCCCGGGACCTGCGGCGGCGTGGGCGTCCCGGGCCCTACGGCACCCCGGCCCCCGCGGCCGGGGCGTGCCGCGCCTTCGCGCCCGCCCGGTCCATGAGCGCCCGCACCGCGAGTGCCCGGTCCACGCGCGCCCGCACCGTGCCCGCCCGCACCGCGAGTGCCCGGTCCACGCGCGCCCGCACCGTGCCCGCCCGCACCGCGAGTGCCCGCACCGCGCCCGTCCGCACCGCGCGCCCGCCGACCGGGCCGCCCCGGCCGGCCCGACGTGCGCGAAACCGTCCGGGCGGGGTGCGGCCGGGGTGCGCGGACGCCGTTCCCGCCAGAAGCTGAGGCCCGTGGACGGGAACCTGTCCGGGGTGCCGGGCACTTGTTCCCCGTGGTGCTCCCCAACCATGACTTGAGTGGAATAGACTCAACTTTGTGTACGTTGATTGAGTCAGCACCACCGCCGTGGACAAGGCACGAGACTGGCACCAGAGGAGAACCCGAACGTGGACGCCGAGCTGACCAACCGGAGCCGGGACGCGATCAACGCGGCCAGCAACCGGGCCGTGACCGAGGGACACCCGGACCTCACCCCCGCCCACCTGCTCCTGGCCCTGCTCCAAGGGCAGGAGAACGAGAACATCACCGACCTGCTGGCGGCCGTCGAGGCCGGCCAGGCCGCCGTCCGCACCGGTGCCGAGCGGGTGCTCGCCGGGCTGCCCAGCGTGACCGGGTCCACGGTCGCCCCGCCCCAGCCCAGCCGTGAGATGCTCGCGGTCGTCGCCGACGCCCAGACCCGGGCCAAGGAACTCGGCGACGAGTACCTCTCCACCGAACACCTCCTGATCGGCATCGCCGCCAAGGGCGGGGCGGCCGGTGAGGTGCTCAAGGGGCAGGGGGCCACCGCGGGGAAGCTGCAGGAGGCCTTCCAGAAGGCGAGGGGAGGGCGCCGGGTGACCACCGAGGACCCGGAGGGCCAGTACAAGGCGCTGGAGAAGTTCGGCACCGACTTCACGGCCGCCGCACGGGACGGCAAGCTGGACCCGGTCATCGGCCGGGACATCGAGATCCGGCGTGTGGTGCAGGTGCTGTCCCGCCGTACGAAGAACAACCCGGTGCTGATCGGTGAGCCGGGCGTCGGCAAGACCGCCGTCGTCGAGGGGCTCGCCCAGCGCATCGTCAAGGGCGACGTGCCCGAGTCGCTGAAGAACAAGCGCCTGGTCGCCCTCGACCTGGGCGCGATGGTGGCCGGCGCCAAGTACCGCGGCGAGTTCGAGGAGCGGCTCAAGACCGTCCTGGCCGAGATCAAGGACTCCGACGGCCAGATCATCACCTTCATCGACGAGCTGCACACGGTCGTCGGCGCGGGCGCCGGCGGCGACTCCGCGATGGACGCGGGCAACATGCTCAAGCCGATGCTCGCCCGCGGCGAGCTGCGCATGGTCGGCGCGACCACGCTCGACGAGTACCGCGAGCGCATCGAGAAGGACCCCGCCCTGGAGCGCCGCTTCCAGCAGGTGCTGGTCGCCGAGCCGTCCGTCGAGGACTCCATCGCGATCCTGCGCGGGCTCAAGGGCCGCTACGAGGCCCACCACAAGGTCCAGATCGCCGACAGCGCGCTGGTCGCGGCGGCCACCCTCTCCGACCGGTACATCACCTCCCGCTTCCTGCCCGACAAGGCCATCGACCTGGTCGACGAGGCGGCCTCCCGGCTCCGCATGGAGATCGACTCGTCCCCGGTCGAGATCGACGAACTCCAGCGCGCCGTCGACCGGCTGAGGATGGAGGAGCTGGCGATCGGCAAGGAGACCGACGCCGCCTCCCTGCAGCGCCTGGAGAAGCTCCGCCGCGACCTCGCCGACAAGGAGGAGGAGCTGCGCGGCCTCAACGCCCGCTGGGAGAAGGAGAAGCAGTCCCTCAACCGGGTCGGCGAGCTGAAGGAGAAGCTCGACGAACTGCGCGGGCAGGCCGAACGCGCCCAGCGCGACGGCGACTTCGACACCGCCTCCAAGCTGCTCTACGGCGAGATCCCGGCCCTGGAACGGGACCTGGAGGCCGCCTCCGAGGCCGAGGAGGAGGTCGCGCAGGACACCATGGTCAAGGAGGAGGTCGGCGCCGACGACATCGCGGACGTCGTCGCCTCCTGGACCGGCATCCCCGCCGGGCGCCTGCTGGAGGGCGAGACGCAGAAGCTGCTGCGCATGGAGGACGAGCTGGGCAAGCGCCTGATCGGCCAGACGGAGGCGGTCCGCGCGGTGTCGGACGCGGTACGGCGCTCCCGGGCCGGCATCTCCGACCCCGACCGTCCCACCGGTTCCTTCCTCTTCCTCGGCCCGACCGGTGTCGGCAAGACCGAGCTGGCCAAGGCGCTGGCCGACTTCCTCTTCGACGACGAGCGGGCGATGGTCCGCATCGACATGTCGGAGTACAGCGAGAAGCACAGCGTCGCCCGCCTGGTCGGCGCGCCCCCCGGCTACGTCGGTTACGAGGAGGGCGGCCAGCTCACCGAGGCGGTCCGCCGCCGCCCGTACAGCGTGGTCCTGCTGGACGAGGTGGAGAAGGCCCACCCCGAGGTCTTCGACATCCTGCTCCAGGTGCTGGACGACGGACGCCTGACCGACGGCCAGGGCCGGACCGTCGACTTCCGCAACACCATCCTGGTGCTCACCTCCAACCTGGGCAGCCAGTTCCTGGTCGACCCGCTCACCACCGAGGCGGAGAAGAAGGAACAGGTCCTGGAGGTGGTCCGGGCCTCCTTCAAGCCGGAGTTCCTCAACCGCCTCGACGACCTGGTCGTCTTCTCGGCGCTCACCAAGGACGAGCTGAGCCGCATCGCCCGCCTCCAGACCGACGCGCTGGCGCGGCGCCTGGCCGAGCGCCGGCTGACCCTGGAGATCACCGACGAGGCCCTGGAGTGGCTCGCGGACGAGGGCAACGACCCGGCCTACGGCGCGCGCCCGCTGCGGCGCCTGGTCCAGACGGCCATCGGCGACCGGCTGGCCCGGGAGATCCTGGCCGGGGAGATCAAGGACGGGGACACGGTACGGGTGGACCGGTCCGGCGACGACCTGGCCGTGGGACCGGCGAGCGGCAAGACCTTGTAACCGCCGGGCCGAAGGACTCTCCCGCCGGGGCCTTCCGCCGGGCTCTCCCCGCCGGATTCTCCCGTCGGGGTCTTCCGCCGGACTCTCCCGCCGAAGACTCCGCCGGATTCTCCCGTCGGGGTCTTCCGCCGGACTCTCCCGCCGAAGACTCCGCCGGGCTCTCCCGCCGGAGTCTTCGTCGGGTCTTCCGGCGCGGCCCCGGGGCAGAGGTCCCCGGGGCCGCGACGTCGCGCCGGGGTGGCGGCGGGGCGACGCCGGGGTGGCGACGGGGTGGACTCCCGGCCAGGCAGGTTGCCCGGCACGGCCCGGGCGAGAGAGGGTGGGCCGTACGTCTGGCCTCAGCTATGGCCGGGCGAGTCAGACGACCGCAGGAGTGTCCCAGAATGTCTATCGACCCGTCCTCGATTCCCAACTTCGGGGGCAAGCCCGAGCCGCAGCCCCAGGGCCCGGCGGGCCCCGTCGTCCCGGATCAGGACCTCGTGAAGCAGCTTCTCGACCAGATGGAGCTGAAGTACGTCGTCGACGACGAGGGTGACCTCGCGGCGCCGTGGGAGCAGTTCCGTACGTACTTCATGTTCCGCGGCGAGGGCGAGCAGCAGGTCTTCTCGGTGCGGACCTTCTACGACCGCCCGCACGACATCGAGACCAAGGCGCGGCTGCTGGAGTCCGCCGACGACTGGAACCGGCGCACCCTGTGGCCCAAGGTGTACTCCCACACCCACGACGACGGCACGGTCCGCCTGATCGGCGAGGCCCAGATGCTGATCGGCACGGGCGTGAGCCTGGAGCACTTCGTCTCCTCCACGGTCAGCTGGGTGCGCGCCGCCATCGAGTTCGACCGGTGGCTGGTGGAGCAGCTCGGCCTGGAGCAGGACGCCGACGAGGCGGAGAAGCCCGAGGACGACGCCGAGTAGACCCGTCACACGGGCCGGAGCCCGGCCCGGGGCGTGCCCCCGGGCCGGGCTCCCGCGCGCCGGACCACCGGACGCCGCCGGACGCCGGTGCGGGGGCGCGCGCCGGACCGGCTGCGACGTGGGCCGCCCGAGACGTGCGACGTGCCCGGCCGGCCGGCGCTACGCGCGCGGCAGGGCCTTCAGCCGCCGTACCGCGTCCTCCAGGACGGGCACCCGCTTGCAGAACGCGAACCGGACGAACGGGGCGCCCTCCTCGCGGTGGTCGTAGAAGACCGCGTTGGGGACGGCGACCACGCCGGCGCGTTCCGGGAGGGCGCGGCAGAAGGCGAAGCCGTCCTCGTGGCCCAGGGGGCGGATGTCGGTGGTGACGAAGTACGTGCCGACGGGGCGGTGGACGCCGAAGCCCGCCTCCGCGAGGCCCGCCGACAGCAGGTCCCGCTTGGCGGTGAGGTCGTCGCGGAAGGCGGTGAAGTAGGAGTCGGGGAGGGCGAGGGCCTCGGCGACCGCGTACTGGAAGGGGCCCGCCGACACGTACGTCAGGTACTGCTTGGCCGAGCGGACCGCCGTGAGCAGGGCGGGGGCGGCGGTGATCCAGCCGACCTTCCAGCCGGTGAAGGAGAAGGTCTTGCCGCTCGACGAGATGGTGACCGTGCGTTCGCGCATGCCGGGGAAGGACGCCAGCGGGATGTGCTCGGCGTCGTCGTACACCAGGTGCTCGTAGACCTCGTCGGTGATGACCAGGAGGTCGCGCTCGACGGCCAGTTCGGCGATGGCCGCCAGTTCGGGGCGGGTCAGGACGGTGCCCGTCGGGTTGTGCGGGGTGTTGATCAGGAGCAGGCGGGTGCGGTCGGTGACCGCGTCGCGCAGCTCGTCCAGGTCGAGGCGGAACCGTCCCTCGCGCGGGCGCAGGGTGACCGGGACGCGGGTGCCGCCGGCCATCGCGACGCAGGCCGCGTAGGAGTCGTAGTACGGCTCCAGGGCGATCACCTCGTCGCCGGGTTCCACCAGGGCGAGCAGGGACGCGGCGATCGCCTCGGTGGCGCCGGCGGTGACCAGGACCTCCGTGTCGGGGTCGTAGGACAGGCCGTACCAGTGGCGCTGGTGGGCGGCGACGGCGGTGCGCAGCTCCGGGACGCCGGGGCCCGGCGGGTACTGGTTGCCGCGTCCGTCGCGCAGGGCCCGTACCGCCGCCTCCCTGACCTCCTCGGGGCCGTCGGTGTCCGGGAAGCCCTGCCCGAGGTTGATCGCGCCGGTCCGTACGGCCAGGGCGGACATCTCGGCGAAGATCGTCGTCCCGAACTCGGCGAGCCGGCGGTTGAGCGGGGGGCGTGCGTGGGAGGTCATCCGGCCATCCTGCGCCGGAGTCCCGGGCTCTTCAACTCACGGAAGCCGGAGGCGCGGCCCGGCCGGTCCGGGAATCCGGCTCAGGCACGGTCATGGGGGTACGCGCCGCCGGTCCCCGGGCCGCGGTGGGTCCCGGTGTCGTGTGTCTTGCGCCGGCGGGGCATGAGGCCGAGCAGACCGAGCAGACCGAGGAGGCCCCACAGGCCCCAGCCGCCTCCGCTGTCATCGTCGTCGTCGTTGTCGTTCGCCTGCGCCTGCGGCTGGATCTGGGCGGCTTGCACGGTGGTCGTCCGGGACGCCGCCGGCGTCTGTGCTTCCGCGGTGACCGCGGCGGGTCCCGCCAGGAGAGCGGCGGCCAGAAGGGCACCGGTAGTCGTGCGACGCATCGTTCCTCCTTGGATGACCCGCGGACGGGGTCCCGCCATCCATCTCGGATGATGCGGGGGTGTCGCGCAACTCCGGCGTGCGCGGAAGGTCCCGCGAAGGCGCGTCCGGGCCCGTCTCCCGGGCCGCGCGACCGTCCGGGCCATTGGGCCGAACGGGTGAACCGGCCCGCGTGGGGGGCGCCGCTTTCCCGCCTCGGGGCCGTTCGCCGCGGGGCGACCTCAGAAGTTGCTCAACTCCGCTTTGGGGCGCGGTGGCACCGGGCATCTCCGGTGCACGCAACGAGCGGGGCGCCCACGGGGGGTTGCTCATCGGGGTTGCTCAACGGAAGGAGGGTGACGCCATGGTCGTCGGCATCATCCTGGCAGTGGTAATGATCGCGGTCGTGATCGCGGTCGTCGCGCAGGTCGTGGCCGTCACGCGCCGGAGCGCGCGCATCAGTCGTGCACGCGGGCGCAGGCGGGCGTACGACAGCGGGAGCGCGACCGACAGTGGCGGTGGCGGCAGTAACAGTTGGTGGGTGGGCTCGGACGGCGGCTCGTCGTCGGGCGGCGGTCACTCGGGTGGTGACTCCGGCGGTCACTCGGGGGGTCATTCCTGCGGGGGCGGTTCCTCCTGCGGTGGGGGCGGCGGCTGCGGCGGCGGGGGCGGCGACTGACACGGGGCGGTCGAGCCTCCGGAGAAGGGGAGAAGGGGAGAAGGGGAGAAGGGGAGCCGCGTCTCCTCTCCCAGGAGCCTTCCCAGGGTCCCGCACCGGGTCCCGCACCGGGCGTCCGCCGGGCAGTACGCCCGGCGGACGCCTTCGTGTACCGGCGTGCGCCGCACCGGGCAGGGCGCACGCGGGGGTTGAACAAGTGAGCTGTTGAGCCCCCTGAGGGATGGAAATACCACGATGTTGGGTAAAAACGCTGTGGTGCCGCCACTGTTCATGATTCCCTCTCATTCGCCCAAGCAGCCTCTCGGGCGTCCTGCGGCCCCCTCCTGACCGGTCGACCGGGCTGTGACAGGGCCGCACCCCCGGCGCGGCCTGGATACGCGGGACCCTGCCCCTTCTTCCCTGTGCGCTTGCGGAGCCCATCCATGCTCACGACCCTGAACACCGCCTACACCGACACGCGCGTGGCCGACCTCGCCTGGGCCCTCGGGCGGGAGCCGCTGCCGGCTCTGGCCACCCTCGAAGTCGAACTGGCGGACGTCAACGTGCAGTTGAGACTTCTCGGCGCTTCCCACCAGGTGGTCCTGGAAGAGGGTCGGGGCATCTGCTCGGAGACGGTCGCGTGCATCCCGGGCAGCAGGACCCCGCTGCCGCTGGGCGTCGCCAAGCGGGTGGGCGACTGGGAGTACGAGTTCGCCGCCCATGTGGAACTGCTGTCGCCCGACGCGTTCGCGGGCCGCGCCCAGGAACTGCTCGCCCTGGTCTCCGACCATCCGCACGGACTCGTCGGCGTCTTCCCGGGCAGCCCGTACGCCTTCACGGCGCTGCTGGTGCAGGGGCACGTGGGCCAGGTGTCCTGGCGCACCTGGCACGCCTACCCGCAGGAGGGCCGCCTGGTGGTCACCCGGACCAGGCTCGGGATCTGCGCCGAGGCGGCCCGGTGCGGGCGCCCGGAGGGGAGCGTCCGCCTCGGCTCGTGCTGCCCTACGGCCGTTCCGGTGTCCGCGCCGGGTGGACCCGCGGTCCCCGTCGGGAGCGGTGGTTCCACACGTGTGGGTGACGAAGCGTAGCAGTAGAGTAACGTAACGTCACTAGCGTGATCGAACCGCACGCGCCCGCTCCGCCAGGCTCCCCGCCGCCCTGGGGCGGCCCGGGCGGCCCGGTCCGCCACCGCGTCGCCGCGCCGGCCCTGCCCGTGCGGCCGGGGACCGGACGGTCCCTGGTCCTGGCCGGGGTCTTCGTCTGCGCCGCCTGCGGGCTGGTGTACGAACTCGAACTGGTCGCCATCGCCTCCTACCTGACCGGCGACTCCGTCACCCAGGCGTCCATCGTCCTGTCGGTCATGGTGTTCGCGATGGGCATCGGGTCGCTCGTCGCCAAGCGGCTGCGCCGGCTGGGGGCGGCCGGGTTCGGCGCGGTCGAGACCGCCCTCGCCCTCGTCGGCGGGTGCAGCGCCATGATGCTGTACGCCGTGTTCGCCTGGACCGGTGACTGGGGCGGTCTGTGGGCCGACGCGCCCCGGGTCCTGCTGGTCGCCTTCTCGCTCACCATCGGCCTGCTGATCGGCGCCGAGGTGCCGCTGCTGATGGAGCTGATCCAGCGCATCCGCCGCCAGGACGTGGGCGGTGCCGTCGCCGACCTGTTCGCCGCGGACTACACCGGATCGCTCATCGGAGGGCTGGCCTTCCCCTTCCTCCTCCTGCCGTTCCTCGGCCAGTTGGCGGGGGCCCTGGTCACCGGGACCGTCAACGCCGTGGTCGGCGCCGCGCTGGTGCTCGGGCTGTTCCGGCGCGACCTGACCGGCCGGGCCCGCCGGCTGCTGCTGACCGCCAACGTCGCCGTCATCGCCGTCCTCGCCACCAGCGCCGCCCTGGCCGACGACTTCGAGCGGGCCGCCCGGCGCGCGATGTACGGCCAGGACGTCCGGGTGGCCGTGCGCACCGACGTCCAGGAGGTCGTCCTCCTCGGCGACACCGACGGCCACCCCCTCGACCTCTTCCTGGACGGCCGGCTCCGGGTCACCGGCGGGGACGAGCGCCGCTACCACGAGGCGCTGGTCCACCCCGCCATGACCGGCCCCCACGCGCGCGTGCTGATCCTCGGCGGGGGCGACGGACTCGCCGCCCGGGAGGTGCTGCGGCATCCGGGGGTGCGGCGGGTGGAGATCGTCGAGGTGGACGCGGAGCTGACCCGGCTGGCCCGCCGCGACCCCGGCCTGTCCGCGCTCAACGAGCACGCCTACGGCGACCCCCGGGTGCGCGTGACGACGGACGACGCCTTCCGCTGGCTGCGCCGGGCGCCCGTCGAGGCGTACGACGTGGTGGTCTCCGACCTGCCCGATCCGGGCGTCACCGCGGGCACCAAGCTGTACTCGCAGGAGTTCTACGGCTTGGCCCGCAGGGTGCTGGCGCCCGGCGGACGGCTGGTGGTGCACGCCGGGCCGTTCGCCGCGAGTTCCCGGGTGTTCCGCACCGTGGAGTCGACCCTGCGCGCGGCCGGTCTGCGGACCGTCCCCTACCGGGTGACCGGTTCCCCCGCCGGCGACTGGGGCTTCCTCCTCGCCGCCCGCACACCGCCCTCCCTCCGCCTGGACCCGCACGGCCCGCGCCCGGTCACCCTGACCCCCCGCGCGCTGGCCCGCGCCGTCCGCGCCGCCTCCGGCACCCCCGGACCACCGGAGCCGGACCTGCCACCACCGTCGACGCTGGTGCATCCCCGGTACTGATGTCCGCCGGTACGGGGTGCGGTTCCGTGCGTGCGGGGTGCGGTTCCGGTTCGTGCGGGGCGCTGTCGCCGGGCGTACGGGGTGCTGTCCCGGTGCGTGCGGGGCGCTGTCGCCGGGCGTACGGAGTGCGGTTCCGGTGCGTGCGGGGCGCTGTCGCCGTCCGTGCGGGGTGCTGTCCCCGTCGGTACGGGGCGCTGTCCGTACCGACGTCACCCGGCGGTGGGTGACTTCCCGTCGGCCGGGCGTGTTCCCGCCGCCCGCTGGGTAGGCTCGGCTGACATGGAACATGAGGTGTTCGTTCCGGTTCCGGCCGAGCGGCTCAGGGAGGCGCTGGCCGACCCCGCACGGGTCGCCGGCGCGGTGCCCGGGCTTCAGCAGGAGGCCGGCACCGAGCCCGTCACGGGCCGGCTGAAGGTCCGCGTCGGCAGCCACTCCGTCACCTACCGCGGCACCGTGCGGCTCACCGCGCGGGACGACGGCACGTACGCCGCCGAGGGCGAGGCCGTCGAGGCGCGCGGCACGGGCACGGTGACGCTGGCGCTGACGGTGCGGGTCGCCGGCGCGGACGGCGGCGCGGGCGGTGGTGCGGGTGGTGACACGGACGGCGGCGCGGACGGCGGCGCGGACGGCAGTGCGGGCGGTGGCACGGGCGGTGGCGCCACGCTGACGTTCGCCGGGACGGCGACGGTGGCGGGGCGCCTGGCCGAACTGCCGCCGGACGCGGTGACCGCGGCGGTGACGCGGCTGCTGACCCGGTTCGGGGAGAACCTGGGGCAGACCGCACAGCGGGACGACCCGGCCGGGGCGGAGGCGCCCCCTCCCGCCCCCGGGACCGAGGTCCCCCCGCCCTCCCCCCAGGAGCCCGGGATCGCCGCCGAGCCGCCTTCCTCCCCGGAATCCGGGGCCGCCGCCGAGCCGCCTTCCTCCCGGGAATCCGGGACCGAGGTACCTCCGTCCTCCCCCCAGATGCCCGAGTCCGCCGCCGAGCCGCCTTCCCCCCGGGAATCCGGGACCGAGGTCCCCCCGCCCTCCCCCCAGAAGCCCGAGTCCGCCGCCGAGCCCCCCTCCCCCCAGGAACCCCAGGCCGCCGCCGAGCCGTTCCCCGTCGGCTCCGGTGCCGTCGAGCCGCTGCCCGGGCGGCCCCCCGCCGAAGCCGCGCACGCGCGCCGCACGATGATCGGCCGCAGTGCCGAGGAGGTCGACCACGCCCCGCCGCGCGGCCGGTACGCCCCCGTCCCCGCCCCGCCGACGGCCACCACCGCCACCCCGCTGCGCTGGGCCGCCCCCGCCGCCGCGCTGGTCGTCGCCTCGGCCATCGTGGTCGGCCGCGCGCTGCGCCGACGTCGCTGAGGCGGGGACACGCCCGCCCAGTAGGGTCGGAACGTGAGTAACGAAGAGATCACTCTGACCGCGGGCGACGCGGAGGCGACCGTACGACCGGGGAACGGCGGCCGGATCGGTTCGCTCCGGATCGACGGTGCGGAACTGCTCCGCCAGGGCGACCGCTACGGCTGCTTTCCGATGGCCCCCTGGGTCGGCCGCATCCGCGACGGCCGGTTCCGCGACGGCGCCACCGTCCGCCAGATGCCGCTGAACTCCCCGCCGCACGCCATCCACGGCCCGGCCCGCGACGGCGCCTGGGACACCGCCCGGGTCACCGCCGACGAGGCGGTCCTCACGTACGACCTGGGCGACCCCTGGCCCTATCCGGGTCGGATCACCCAGGTGATCGCGCTGGCGCCCGACGCCCTGACGCTCACCCTGGCCGTGGAGACGTACGACTCCTCCTTCCCGGCCCAGCTCGGCTGGCACCCGTGGTTCCGCCGGAACCTGGGGGGAGGCGACGTCGAGATCGCCTTCGACGCCGCCTGGCAGGAGGAGCGCGGCGCCGACCACCTCCCCACCGGCAACCGGATCGACCCCCGCCCCGGCCCCTGGGACGACTGCTTCGGCATGCCCGACGGCGTCGACGTCACCCTCACCTGGCCCGGACACCTGGAGCTGCGGGTGACCAGCCGGGAGCAGTGGGTCGTGGTCTACGACGAGCAGGAGGCCGCCGTCTGCGTGGAGCCGCAGACGGGGCCGCCCGACGGGCTGAACACCCTCCCGCGCCTGGTCACGCCGCTGGAGCCGCTGGAGGCGACGACGACCTGGAGCTGGCGGCGCCTTTAAGCTGGCCACCATGAGTGACGTACGTGGCGCGCTGCTGCAGCAGATCAAGGACAAGGCCGTGGTGCACGGCAAGGTGACGCTCTCCTCCGGCCTGGAGGCGGACTACTACGTCGACCTGCGCCGCATCACGCTGGACGGCGAGGCCGCGCCGCTGGTCGGGCAGGTGCTCCTGGACCTGACCGCCGACCTGGAGTTCGACGCGGTGGGCGGGCTCACCATGGGCGCCGACCCGGTCGCGGCGAGCATGCTGCACGCCGCCGCCGCGCGCGGCCGGCGCCTGGACGCGTTCGTCGTCCGCAAGGCCGCCAAGGCGCACGGCCTGCAGCGCCGCGTCGAGGGCCCGGACATCGCGGGCCGCCGCGTCCTGGTGGTCGAGGACACCTCCACCACCGGCGGCTCCCCGCTCACCGCCGTCGAGGCGGTGCGCGAGGCCGGTGCCGAGGTGGTCGCGGTGGCCACCATCGTCGACCGGGCGACCGGCGCCGCCGAGAAGATCCGGGAAGGGGCGGGCGTGCCGTACCGCTTCGCCTTCTCCAAGGACGAGCTGGGCCTGGACTGAGCCGTCTGGGAAGATGGGGCCGACAATGACGTCGCCCCCAGGTCAGGGCCGTAAGCACGTACGCACGACACAGCCCACCCGCACATATCAAGGAGCGGACTCATGCCCATCGCAACTCCCGAGGTCTACAACGAGATGCTGGACCGGGCGAAGGCGGGGAAGTTCGCCTACCCGGCCATCAACGTGACCTCCTCCCAGACGCTGCACGCGGCCCTGCGCGGTTTCGCGGAGGCGGAGAGCGACGGCATCGTCCAGATCTCGACCGGCGGCGCCGAGTTCCTGGGCGGCCAGCACAACAAGGACATGGTGACCGGCGCGGTCGCGCTGGCCGAGTTCGCGCACATCGTCGCCGAGAAGTACGACGTGAACATCGCGCTGCACACCGACCACTGTCCCAAGGACAAGCTGGACACGTACGTGCGTCCGCTGCTCGCGCTCTCCGCCAAGCGCGTCCAGGCCGGCCTGGGCCCGCTGTTCCAGTCGCACATGTGGGACGGCTCCGCCGAGACCCTGGCCGACAACCTCTCCATCGCCACCGAGCTGCTGGAGCAGGCCCGCGCCGCCAGGATCATCCTCGAGGTCGAGATCACCCCGACCGGCGGCGAGGAGGACGGCGTCTCGCACGAGATCAACGACTCCCTCTACACCACGGTCGACGACGCCCTGCGCACCGCCGAGGCCCTGGGCCTGGGCGAGAAGGGCCGCTACCTGCTCGCCGCGTCCTTCGGCAACGTGCACGGCGTCTACAAGCCGGGCAACGTCGTCCTCCGCCCCGAGCTGCTGAAGGAGCTGAACGAGGGCGTCGCCGCCAAGTACGGGCAGCCCGCCGGCTCCAAGCCCTTCGACTTCGTCTTCCACGGCGGCTCCGGCTCCACCGCCGAGGAGATCGCCACCGCGCTGGACAACGGCGTGGTCAAGATGAACCTCGACACCGACACCCAGTACGCCTTCACGCGCCCCGTCGCCGGCCACATGTTCGCCAACTACGACGGCGTCCTGAAGGTCGACGGCGAGGTCGGCAACAAGAAGACCTACGACCCGCGCACCTGGGGCAAGCTGGCCGAGGCCGGCATGGCCGCGCGCGTCGTGGAGGCCTGCGGCCACCTGCGTTCCGCGGGCACCCGCATCAAGTGACCCCTCCGGCGGTACGGGCCCGGCACCCTCGCGGCGCCGGGCCCCCGTCATGCCGCAGACTGGACCGCATGGCCATTCACGAGAACCTGCTCGGGGGACCGCCCCCGACCCACCTCCCCGACGACCCCGAGCCGCGCGAGCTGCTCGCCGCCGGCACCCCGCCCGCCGAGGTCGCCGCCCGGTACCCGGCGTCCTCGCTGGCCTGGGCGCAGCTCGCCGACGACGCCTTCGAGCGGGGCGGCGTGGTCGAGTCGTACGCGTACGCCCGGACCGGCTACCACCGGGGCCTGGACGCGCTGCGCCGGGGCGGCTGGAAGGGCCACGGTCCCGTGCCGTGGGAGCACGAGCCGAACCGCGGCTTCCTGCGCGCCCTGCACGCCCTCGCCCGCGCCGCGCAGGCGATCGGCGAGAAGGAGGAGTACGAGCGCTGCTCGCAGTTCCTGCGCGACTCCTCGCAGGAGGCGGCCGACGTCCTCGGCTGACCGCGCGCCGATCCCCTTCGGGCCCGTCCCCAGGGGCGGGCCTTGCGCGTACCTGGGACGATTGCGGAAGATGCTGGTTCGGGGACCGGGGCCCCGTGCCGGTAACGGCAGGGCGGACCGCTACCCGGAGTGCCATCAGGAGACAGCAATGTCCCACGACGCCCCGAACCTCGACTTCGCGGGCAGCACGCCGTACGAGGACTACGTCAAGGCGGACGTGCTCACCCATCTCCAGCACACCCTCTCCGACGACCCCGGGGAGATGGTCTTCCTGGTCACCACCCAGGTCATGGAGCTGTGGTTCACCGTCATCGTCCACGAGTGGGAGACCGCGGCCGGCGCCCTGCGCGAGGACCGCACCGACGTGGCGAAGGACGCCCTGAAGCGTTCGGTGCGGGAACTGGAGGCGCTCAACGCCTCCTGGAAGCCCCTCGCGGGGCTCACCCCGGCCCAGTTCAACTCCTACCGCGGCGCCCTCGGCGAGGGGTCCGGCTTCCAGTCGGCCATGTACCGGCGGATGGAGTTCCTGCTCGGCGAGAAGTCCGCGTCCATGCTCGTCCCGCACCGCGGCACCCCCCGCGTCCACGCCGAGCTGGAGAAGGCGCTGCACGAGCCGAGCCTGTACGACGAGGCGGTCCGGCTGCTGGCGCGGCGCGGGTACGCCGTCCCGGAGGCGGTGCTGCGCCGGGACGTCTCCCGGCCCTACGAGCCGTCGCCCGAGGTCGAGGCCGCCTGGGCGGCGGTGTACTCCGGGGACCAGGACGGCGAGCTGGTGCGGCTCGGCGAGGCGCTCAGCGACGTCGCCGAGCTGGTGTGGCGCTGGCGCAACGACCACCTGGTCGCCACCCGCCGGGCGATGGGCGCCAAGACCGGCACCGGCGGCTCCGCCGGGGTGGCCTGGCTGGAGAAGCGGGCCCGCAAGAACGTGTTCCCCGAGCTGTGGACGGCGAGGTCGTATGTCTGAGCTGATGAGCGCCGCGCAGGAGCTGGACGCGGCGGACGGGCTGGCCGGGCTGCGGCAGCGGTTCGTGCTCGGCGACGACGTGGTCTACCTGGACGGCAACTCGCTGGGCGCGCTGCCCGCGCACGTGCCGGACCGCGTCGACGACGTCGTACGGCGGCAGTGGGGCGAGCTGCGCATCCGGTCCTGGGAGGAGAGCGGCTGGTGGACCGCGCCCGAGCGGGTCGGCGACCGGATCGCCCCGCTGCTGGGGGCGGCGCCCGGACAGGTCGTGGTCGGTGACTCCACCAGCGTCAACGTCTTCAAGGCGGTCGTGGCGGCGGTGCGCATGGCGGGAAAGGGGCGGGACGAGATCCTGGTCGACGCCGGAACCTTCCCCACCGACGGGTACATCGCCCAGTCGGCGGCCCGGCTGACGGGGTGCGCGCTGCGGCCGGTGACCCCGGCCGAGGTGCCCGCGGCGCTCGGTGACCGGACCGCCGTCGTGCTGCTCAACCACGTCGACTACCGCACCGGCCGGCTGCACGACCTGCCCGGGCTCACCGCCGCCGCGCACGCGGCGGGGGCGTACGCCGTGTGGGACCTGTGCCACAGCGCGGGCGCGCTGCCGGTCGGGCTGGACGAGCACGGCGTCGACCTGGCCGTCGGCTGCACCTACAAGTACCTGAACGGCGGCCCGGGTTCGCCCGCCTACCTGTACGTGCGCGAGGGGGTGCAGGACCGCTTCGACTCGCCGCTGCCGGGGTGGAACTCGCACGCCGAGCCGTTCGGGATGGCCCCCGCCTACACCCCGGCCGCCGGTGCGGCGCGCGGGCGGGTCGGCACGCCGGACATCCTGTCGCTGCTCGCCCTGGAGGCGGCGCTCGACGTGTGGGACACGGTGCCGGTCGAGGCGGTGCGGGCCAAGTCGCTGGCGCTGACCGACTTCTTCCTGCGCTGCGTCGAGGCGTACGTGCCGGGCGGCCGGGTCGAGAACCTGACGCCGGTCGCGCACGCCGAGCGGGGCAGCCAGGTGGCGCTGCGCTGTGACGGCGCCGGTGACGTGATGAAGGCGCTGATCGCGCGCGGGGTGGTCGGTGACTTCCGGCACCCGGACGTCCTGCGGTTCGGCTTCACGCCGCTGTACGTCGGGTTCGCGGACGTGGAGCGGGCGGCGCGGGTGCTGGGCGAGGTCGTCGCGGGGACCGGTCACCCTCACCCTGCGTGACAACCCCGTGTTCACGCACGTCACGGGCCTGATACCGTCCCGCCAACGGCCGGTCCCGGTTTCCGGGAGGCGGCCAACACCGTTACGCCGCTGAGAGGTTGGAGCATGCCGGAGACCACTGCGGGCAACGACGCGGAGGAGAGGTCCGCCTTCTCGCACCCTGCGGTCGATCCCGACAGCAGCGCCGCGTACGGCGGCCTGCCCGACCAGGTGATCGACTTCTACGCGCCGCGCGGTCCGGGCGGGCCGGGCGGGCCGGCGCCCGTGGTGGTGGCCCTGCACGGGGGTGCCTGGCGGGCTCCGTACGACCGGCAGCACCTCAGTCCGTTCGCGGCCTTCCTCGCCCGCCGCGGGTTCGCCGTGGCCAGCGTCGAGTACCGGCGGGGCGCGGCGGACCCGGGGGCGGCCCAGCAGGGCGTGGCCGGCCGCTGGCCCGACACCCTCGACGACGTGGCCGCCGCCCTCGACGCCCTGCCCGCCCTGGTCAGGGAGCACCTGCCGGACGCCGATCCGCGCCGTACGGTGCTCACCGGGCACTCGGCGGGCGGCCACCTGGCGCTGTGGGCGGCGGCCCGCCACCTGCTGCCCGCCGACGCCCCCTGGCGCACCGACCGGCCCGCGCCGCTGCGGGGCGTCGTCGCCCTCGCCCCGATCGCCGACTTCACGGTCGCCGACAAGCTGGACGTGTGCGGCGGCGCGGTGCGCCAGTTCCTGGGCGGCGACGGCGGCTTCGCGGAACGGATGCCGTACGCCGACCCCGCGCTGCTGCTGCCCACCGGCATCGCCACCACCCTCGTCCAGGGCCGTACCGACGTGGACGTGCCGCAGGAGGTCGCCGAGGCGTACGCCGACGCGGCGGCCAGGGCCGGGGAGGTGGTGGGCGTGACGCTGCTGGAGGACGTCGGCCACTTCCCGCTGATCGACCCGGCGGCGGACGCGTGCGCGGTGGTGGCGGAGGAGATCGCGCAGCTGGCGTGGTGAGTCCGCCGCCGATCCGGCGTACCTTTCCCCGCCGCCTGGGTGCTGTGCGGCGGGTGGGCTTTCCCGTCTGAGCGCTGCGTGGTGGGTGGGCTTTCCCGCCCGGGCGCTGCGTGGTGGGTGGGTTTTCCGGCCTGGGCGCTGCGTGGTGGGTGGGTTTTCCGGCCTGGGCGCTGCGTGGTGGGTGTGCTTCCCGGTGGGACGCCGGTCAGGCGCGAGGCTCCGTGGCTTCCCCGTCCAGTGGGCCCGGCGGCTGGCGGTCCTCTCGCAGGGCCGTGAGGAACACGACGGGGAGCGGGCGCGGGGGCACCTCCGCGCGTCTCCTCCTGCCGCCGTGGCGCGCGGGCCGGACCCGGAGCAGGCATGGGGTGAAGGCGCCGGTACGGCTCCGAACCGGGGGTACGGGACGTGCTGGCCCGGCTTCGCCCACTCGCCGGGGAGGCGCCCTCCACAGGGTTCCTCCAGGGTTCTTGGGGCCTCGGGGGCTCAAGAACCCCGAGGCCCCAAGAACCCCGGGGTCCCAGGATTCCCAGGGGTTCCTCCAGGGTCCCGGGTTCCCGGCCCCGGTTCTCGGTGAACGTGTCCCAGGGGGCCGGGGCGGCGGGGCGGTCAGCCGATGTCGAAGGCCATGTCGGTCACGTACCAGGCGCCGCCCAGCCTGGTGGACTCGATCCTCACGTCCAGCCGGCCCGCGTCCACTCCGGTGGAGTTCGCGATGATGACCTCTTCCAGGGTCCGGCCGTCGACGGTGATCCTGTCGGCGGGGAAGACCGCCTGCTCGGCAAAGGCGCCGGTGGCCTCGGCGACCTCGACCTCCGGGTCCTCGGTGGGCGGGTCGGGGGTGAACGACTCCTTGAACTGACCGATGCTCTCCAGGATCTGCTCGCCCCGCGCCGAGCCCCCGGCACAGGTCTCCTCGCTGCCGGTGGCCGCGGGTGACGAGCCGGTGGCCGGCTCCCCCATCAGCAGGCACGCCTCCTTGGCCTCGCCCTTGACGACCGCGGCCACCCACGCCGCGACCGTCTCCTCGGGGGTCGCCCCTCCGGCAGCGGCCCCCTCGGCGGCCGAGGGGGCCGCCGAGGAGGAGCCCGCCGCCGTGGACGGGGCCGCCGTGGACGAGGCCGCCGTGGACGGGGCCGCCGTGGACGAGGCCGTCGTCGTCGGCCTGTCGTCCCCGGCGGAGGCGGAGGCGGAGTCCGATCCGTCCGAGCAGCCCGCGAGGCCCATGGCCGCCGCTGCCGTGAGCGCGCCCGTGGCCATCCAGCCCGCGCGCCTTCCTCTGTGCGTCATCGACACCTTCCGGCACTCCTCTCCGTCAGCCCGGGAGACGGGAACGGAAGGCGCGCGGTTCGGATCCGCGGGCATCACTTCAGATGGACCAGGCCGTCCGTGGTGATGGTCGGGCGACCGCTGGTGCCGACGACCACGATCTTGACCGTGTGCTTGGCACTGCTCGACCAGGACTTCGTCCAGATTGCCTGGCGGTACTTGGCGGTGGACGACTTCAGATCGACGGTCGCGGCCTTCTTGCCGTCGACGTAGACGTACGCCTGGCCGGAGGACGAGGCGCGCGACACCACCCACGCCGCGGAGCGGCCGGTGAACGTCCAGGTGAGGCTCGCGTTCTTGGCGGAGCTGGAGTACGACTTCCCGCCGAGGTAGCTGGAGGAGGAACGCGTGCTCCAGCTGCCGGACTTCTTGGCGGCGCTCTCCTGGAGGATCACCGGGGTGTAGGAGGGCGAGGAGGCGCGGTAGTTGCCGGCCCAGTCGTACGCCCGCATCGACCAGGTGGCGGCCGAGCCGGACTTGGCGGTCCGCTGGGAGGACGTCGTCGTCGGGCCGAAGGTGGCCGCGGTCGGGGACAGCAGCTTCACCTCGCGCAGCGCGGCGCTGTCGGCGGCCTTCCAGCCGAGGGTGACCGGGACGGCCGTGGTGTCGACGGTGCCGGTGCGCAGGGTCAGCTTCGGGCTGGTGGTGAAGGTCGGCGCGGTGGTGTCCGTGACGGCCTTCTTGGTCCCCGTCGTCGTGGTCCTGCCGGACTGGTGCACCGCCCGTACGGCGACGGTGTGGCTGCCCGCGGCGAGGGTGACGCTCTGGGAGGCCGCGGTGGCCGCGGTGGTGGCGACCGTCTTGCCGTCGACCAGGACCTGGAAGTTCTTGACGAGCGTGCCGGGGGTGGTGGCCGACCAGCGGACGGTGATCTTGCCCTTGGTGTAGTACGTCGAGCCGTTCAGGCCCGTACCGTCGAGCGCGGTGATCTTCAGGTCCTGTACGGGGCCCGCGGCCAGGGTGCGGATGGCCGGCAGCTGGGCGTAGAGGGAGTCGCCGGGGCACTCGGTGTTGTAGCCGTCGCGGTGGGCGGTGATGCGGCCGAAGTCGTACGTGCTGCCCGCGGTGAAGCTCGTGCCGAAGTAGTTCTTCTGGGTCGCGCCCGCGGTGAGCTTGACGGTCGAGGACGGGTCGGCGCCGTACTGGCCGAGCTTCCAGGCCGCCACCCGGGCGATCGAGGTCAGGGCCGCCTGGGGCGCGGCGGTCGAGGTGTAGTCACCGAGTACGGCGATGCCGGTGGACTCGCGGTTGAAGCCGTAGGCGTGCGCGCCGAGGACCGGCAGGTCGATGCCGCCCTTGCGGCCCTCGAAGACGGTGCCGCACTTGTCGACGAGGAAGTTGTAGCCGAGGTCCTTCCAGCCGTTGGTCTGCACGTGGTACGCGTAGATGCCGCGGACGAGGGCGGCCGAGTCGGCGCAGGAGTAGTCGTTGGTGCCGGCCGTGTGGTGGACGAAGACCGCCTTCACGTCCTCGTTGTACTCCGGTCCCTCCGGGCTCATCGACTCGTCGGCGCCCCAGCCCGCGCGGGAGACGACCGGCGGCTGGGGGACGGTGGACGCGGGCGCGGTGGCCGTGGGCGCGGTGGCGGTGGGGTCGGCGGACTCCGTGGCAGTCGGTGCCGTGGCCGTCGGATCCGCAGTCGTCGGCTCCGTGGCCGTCGGCTGCGCGGACGCGTCCGTCGCGAACGCCGCCGGCTCGGTCCTCGTCTCCGCCTCCGTCACCACCCCGGGGTCGACCAGGTTGACCTCGAACCCCTTCGGCAGGCCCGCGTCGGTGGACCCGTCGTCGTGGACGACCTGGACCTCGACGCCGTCGGACGGGCCGGTCCACAGCGGCTCGGACGCGCCGCGCTCCTCCGAGTCCGCCTCGGGGACCTCGACCGGGTCGACGCCCGTCTCCAGGTCCCGCCAGCCGGTCCACGCGCCGCTCCCGGCGTCGCGGGTACGCACCTGGACGCTGCCGTTCAGCTCCCGGTCGGCGTCCGTCCAGGAGACGCCGAGCAGCGAGAACTGCTTGGTCTCCGTGCGCGGCAGCCGCCGCCGGTCGCTCCCGGCGTTCTTCAGCGCCAGGTCGTAGACCCGCACCGGCCGCTTGGCCCGGGTCTCGGGCCCCTCGCCGGCGGACGGGCTGGCGGCGGCGTACGTCACCACACCGCCGCCGCCCAGGACGACCGCGCCGAGCGTCAGCCACGCTCTTCGTTTCATGTTCAGCGGTCTGTACGCGTGCGACGTACGACGACTCACGAGAATGCCCCCCCCCACGGGAAGTCACTGGGATCGCAGGGATCACTGAGATCACTGAGATCACAGGGATAACTGAGATCACAGGGATAACTGGGATCACAGGGATCACTTGAAACACCGGACCGAACAAAACATCGACATCGTACGGCCCGTCGGTCAACCGTTCCCCCGGTACGGCTGAAGATCCTGGTTCGCGAACAGCTGGACGTACCCGCACCGCCGGCGGATCAGGCCGGTCGCCGACCCGTTCGCCCAGGCCGGTTTCATGAATTCCATGCCGGAGCTGTTGAGCAGGACGGGGCGGTCGCGGAAATGTTCGCTGCCGCATATCTGGCAGGTGATCCAGATGTCTCCGACCGCCGCGCGGACCGATTTCTTCGCCACGGGAGCGTTTCTCCCGTCGTGAGCCGTCAGAGGGGATTGGCCGGCCAGCCCAGCAGGCGGGCGCCGATCACCGCGGTCTGCAGGGTGTAGCGGTGGACCGGGTCGGAGGGGTCGGCGCCGGTGATCCGGTGGATGCGTTCCAGGCGGTAGGTGAGGGCGCGCACGCTCAGGGAGAGCCGGCGGGCCGCCTCCGCCGCCACGCAGCCGGAGTCGAAGTACGCGGTGAGCGTGTCGAGGAGCGGCTCGGCGCCGCCGCGGGCCTCGCGCAGCGGGCTGAGGGTGCTGGCCACCAGGTCGGCCATGGCCTGGCGGTCCCGGGTGAGGACGGGGTAGACGAGGAGGTCCGCGGCGCGCAGCACCGGCTCGTCGAGTTCCAGGCGTTCGGCCAGGTCGAGGGTGTTCAGCGCCTCCTCGTAGGACTGGACGACACCGGCGGCGCCGGGCTGGGAGCGGCCGACGGCGACCTGGCCGCCGTCGGTGGCGGTGTGCGCCAGCTTGGCGAAGAAGGTGAGGATCTCCTGCTGGTCGCCGGGGGCGACGCACACCAGGCGCCCGTCCTTGGTGGTGAGGAGTATGCGGCGGTCGCCGAAGCGGCCGATCAGCGCCCGCTCCACCTCCCGGGGGACCGGGTCGCCGTCCTCGTACGCGATGGGGCCGCGCGCCACCGCCACGGCGTGCTCGTAGGCCAGGCGCAGGCCGTAGCGCTCGGCGCGCTCGGCGACCCGGCCCAGGTCGCTGCGGCCGTAGAGCAGGTCGTCGATGAACTCCCGCCGGGCCGCCTCCTCCTGGCGCACGGCCAGCCGCTGGGCCCGCTCGTACCCCTCGGCCAGCGCGTCCACGGCCTGGGTGGCGACGGCCAGCACGCTGTCGGGGGTGACGCCCGGTCCGGTGGGCCAGCCGGCGCGGGTGGCGTCGAGGTGGGCGACGACCAGGTCCCGCAGCTTCAGGCCGGACTCCGCGGCGCGCTCCCCCAGGGCGCGGCGCGAGTCCAGCTCCTCCCGGGTCAGGCGGCGGCCGGTGGCGGCGGCGGACGCGAGGAGGGCCGCGTAGCCCTCGACGTACGCCCGCGCCGCCTGCCGGTCCGCCACCTCCGCCCACCCCCGCCGCACCCGTCCTGACACGTTCATGCCGTCACCGGCGTCTTTCAGGGTACGGGCGGCCACGGTCAGCCGGTGATCTCGACCTTGCCGTGGGGAGCGGCGGGCTCCGGCTCCTCGGCGGTCCTGCGGGAGGTGAGGTCCTTCAGGAGGCCGGCCAGGTCCATGCCGGTCGTGGAGTTGAGGAGTTCCATCCCCTGGGCGACGTTGTCGGCGACCGTGCGGGACAGGCGGCTCGCGCCGTCCGTGGAGATCACCGTCATCTTGTCGACGGCGGACAGCGGCTCGGACGCCTTCGCCACCACCTGCGGCAACACCTCGACCAGCATCTGGAGCACCGCCGCGTCGCCGTACCGGCCGAAGGCGTCGGCCTTCTTCTCCATCGCCTCGGCCTCGGCCGCGCCCTTGGCGCCGATCGCCGCGGCCTCCGCCTCGCCCTCCAGCCGTACCGCCTCCGCGATCGCCGCGCGCCGGGACCGCTCGGCCTCACCCTGCTTGAGGCCCTCGATGGCCTGCGCCTCGGCCAGCGCGCCACGGCGCTGCTTCTCGCCCTCACCGGTCAGCCGCGCCCGCTCGGCCTCCGCCTGGGCGGCGGCGATCCCGGCCGCGCGCTCGGCCTCGGCCTGCTTGACGCGGGCCACCCGGCGGGCCTCGGCCTCCTGCTCGGCCTCGTACCGCTTGGCGTCGGCCGGCTTGCGGACCTCGGTGTCCAACTGGCGGTCCTTCAGTGCCGCCTGGCGCTCGGCGACCTTCTCCTGCTCGGCGAGGATCTCCTGCTGCCGGGCGGCCTCCGCGAGCGGGCCCGCGGCGTTGGCGCGGGCGGACGCCTGGTCGGTCTCGGCCTTGATCTCGGCCTGCTTCAGGTAGAGGGTCCGCTGGGCGACCGCGATCTCCTCCTCGGCCTTCAGCCGGGCCTGCTCGGCCGCGCGCCGCGCCACCGCCTCGGCGATGTCGGCCTCCTGCTTGGCCCGGGCGGCCTCGGGACGGCCGAGGTCCTCCAGGTAGGAGCCCTCGGTGCTGATGTCCTGGATCTGGAAGGCGTCCAGCACCAGGCCCTGCCCGGAGAGGCTGGCCTCCGCCTCCTCCGCCACCTGGCCCGCGAAGGCGGCCCGGTCGCGGATGACGTCCTCCACCGACATCCGGCCGACGATCGCCCGCAGCGCGCCGGACAGCACCTCCTGGGTGAAGCCGACGATGCCGTCCTGCTGCATCAGGAACCGCTGGGCCGCGGCCCGTATCGCGTCCTCGGTGCCGCCGACCTTGACGATGGCGACGCCTTCGAGGTGGGCCTTGACGCCGCGCAGCGTCACCGCGCCGCGCACGGCGACCGGGATGTGCCGCGAGGACAGGTCGAGGGTGAACTTCTGCTGCACGAACGGCACGACGAAGACACCGCCGCCGACCACGACCTTCTGGCCGCTGTTGTCCGTGAACACCCGGCCGGTCTCCGGGTCGGTGGACTTCTTGCCGCGCCGGCCGGTGACGATGAACGCCTCGCTCGGCCCGGCCACCTTGTACCGGCTGACGACGACCAGTGCGAGCAGCACCAGGAGTACGACGACTCCCAGTGCCGCGATCAGGACAGGACTCATGGCTGTGCCCCCGTATCGCGGGAAGTGGTAGTGAGGAAGAAGGGTGTTCAGCTGTCCACCGGGCGGACGACCACCGACGTCGAGGTCGGGGCCGCCTCCACCCACACCCGGGTGCCGCGTGCCACCGGCGCCGCGCTGCGCGCCGCGCACTTGAGGGGCTGGCCGCCGAGGTGCAGCAGGACCTCGCCGAAGCCGTCGGCGGGGATGGCGGTCACCACCTTGCCGGGGGTGCCCAGCAGATGGTCCGCGGTGGGCGTCACGGCGGTCTGGTCCCGCATCAGCGCCCGGCTGAGGCGGTACGTCAGCCAGCCCGCGCCCGCTCCGGCGACGGCCCCGGCGGTGGCGGCTCCCCCGGGGCCCGACCAGCCGCTGCCGAGGACGATGGCGCCGGTGAAACCGGTCATCGACGTGAAACCGGCGAGGACCGGCAGCGACAGCCAGCCGTCGAGCACGCCGCCCAGCGCGCCGTCGAGGGCGCCGTCGAGGGCGCCCTCGAGTACACCGCCGAAGATCAGCGACAGGGCGAGCAGCACGACCCCCGTGATGCCAAGGCCGAGAAACCAGGCCATGCGTGCCGCCCCCTCTCGCCCCGTCGCCGACCTCCGGTGCGACGGATTCTGGCATCCGGCGGCGCGGGCCGTCATTGCCGGATCCCGGCAATGTCACCGTCTCTTCCATGCCGGGCCTTGACGCGTTCTTGACGCCCTTCGCGGAGCGCCCCGGCACCCGGCCGCCCGGTGTGCGTGGTGGCACCACGCGTCCCGAGCAGGCAGTCTGTTCCCTCGTGCCTATGCCTAGCCTTCCGAACCAGAGTCAGCAGGGAACGCCCGCCGCGCACATGGTGGTCTGCGGCGACGACGGGCTGGCGCACCGGCTCGCCGCCGAACTGCGCGGTGTCTACGGCGAGCGGGTCACCCTCGTCGTGCCGCCCTCCGGGCGCCGGGTGCGCCAGCCGGTGGTGGGCCGCGCCCGCGCCGCCTCCGCCGCGCTGCTGGACCTGGTGAACGCGGCCGTCAACCGCACGGGCAACGCCGACGCCGACGCCGGCGCCGGCACCGGCGGCAGCGGGGGAGGGGGCGGTGGTGGCGCCGACGGCGGTGGCGGCGGGGGCCAGGAGATCGAGGCCGGGGAGCCGACCGAGGACGTCCTCGCCGAGGCGGGCGTGGCGCGGGCCGCCGCGCTGGCCCTGGTCTACGACGACGACGAGACCAACATCCGCGCCGCCCTCACCGCCCGCCGGCTCAACCCCCGGCTGCGGCTGGTGCTGCGCCTGTACAACCGGCGTCTCGGCCAGCACATAGAGGCGCTCCTCGACCAGGCCGCCGCGCTGGCCACGGGGCTGGCCACGGGTGAGGCCCGGTCGGCGTCCGGGTTCGACGCCTCCACGACCGTGCTCTCGGACGCCGACACCGCCGCGCCCGCGCTGGCCGCGACCGCGCTGGTCGGCACCAGCAAGGTCGTGGAGACGGACGGGCTGCTGCTGCGCGCGGTGGAACGGCAGCCGCCGCGGCCCGGAGAGGTGGCCGACCCGGGGCTGTGCACGCTGGCGCTGCTCTCCGCGACCAGCAACGACCCCGCCGGGACGGACGGTTCGGAGGGGAGCGGCGACCAGGGGCCGCGGCTGCTGCCCGACGCGGCGGAGGTGGCCCGGGCGACCGGGCGGGGCACCGTCGTGCTGGAGCAGGTGTCGTACTCCGGGCCCGCGCTGCCCGCGCGGGGCGGGGTGGTGCCGCCGTTCGCCTCGCTGTTCTCGCGGCGGCTGCGGTGGTCGATCGCGGGGCTGGCGGCCTGTGTGGTCGCGCTGGCGGTGGCGCTGACGCTGGTGACCGGGGAGCATCCGCTGCACGCCACGTACGTGACGCTGCTCGACCTGTTCGCCATCAACGAGCCGGCGCTGGAGGGGTCGGCCGGGGAGCAGGTGCTGCAACTCCTCACCGGGCTGATGGGGTTGCTGCTGCTGCCGGTGCTGCTGGCCGCGGTGCTGGAGGCGCTGGGCACGCTGCGTACGGCGACGGCGCTGCGGAAGCCGCCGCGCGGGCTCGGCGGGCACGTGGTGCTGCTGGGACTCGGCAAGATCGGTACGCGGGTGCTGACCCGGTTGCGGGAGCTGCACATCCCGGTGGTGTGCGTGGAGTCCGATCCCGAGGCGCGCGGCATGGCGACGGCGCGGCGGCTGCGGGTGCCGGTGGTGCTGGGAGACGTCACGCAGGAGGGGGTGCTGGAGGCGGCGAAGATCCACCGGGCGCACGCGCTGCTGGCGCTGACCAGTGTGGACACGACCAACCTGGAGGCGGTGCTGTACGCCCGGTCGGTACGGGCCGACCTGCGGGTGGTGCTGCGGCTGTACGACGACGACTTCGCGACGGCGGTGTACCGGACGCTGCGCGCGGCGCATCCCGGCGCGCTGACGCGGAGCCGGAGCGTGACGCACCTGGCGGCGCCGGCGTTCGCCGGGGCGATGATGGGGCGGCAGATCCTGGGGGCGATCCCGGTCGAGCGGCGGGTGCTGCTGTTCGCGGCGGTGCGGGTGGCGGGGCATCCGCAGCTGGAGGGGCGGACGGTGGGGGAGGCGTTCCGGGCCGGCGCGTGGCGGGTGCTGGCGCTGGACACGGAGGCCTCCGACGGCCAGGGGGCGGGGGACGCCCAGGGGGCGGGGGCGGACGCCCCGGAGCCGGGGCCGGGGGCAGGGCCGGGGCCGGGGTCGAGGTCGGGGGCCGGGTCAGGGTCGAGGTCGGGGGCTGGTGCCGGTGCGGGGCTGGTGTGGGACCTGCCCGATACGTATGTGCTGCGGGGGTCGGACCGGGTGGTGCTGGCGGCCACTCGGCGGGGACTGGCGGACTTGCTGGGGCGGCGGGGGGCGCGGCGGGGGGCGGACGTGTAGGGCTGGGCGCCCTCACGCACCTCCTCCAGGGGGCTCAGCCCCCTGGCCGCCGGCCTGCCCGCCCACCACGCACGCGGCTCGGTCCGCCGAGAGGTCCCCCGACGAGCCGCGGCAGCCGCCACGCGCGACCCGGCCCTTCGACAGGCTCCCTTCAGAGCCCTGAGGACCCTCGGGACCCTCAAGTCACTTGGAACCCTCAAGGCACTCGGGCCCCGAAGTCACTCGGGGCCTTCAGGGCACTTGGGACCCTCGGGGTACTCGGGACCCTCGGGGTACTCGGGACCCTCGGGGTACTCGGGACCCTCGGGGTACTCGGGACCCCGAAGTCACTCGGGGCCCCGAAGTCACTCGGGGCCCTCGGGGCCCTCAGGGCACTCAGGACCCCGAAGCCACTCAGGGCCGGGGCAAGTGCCGTTCCGCGAAGTCCAGTTCCAGCTTGAGCTGCTTGATGCGTTCGTCGACCACCAGCGAGCCGTGACCGGCGTCGTAGCGGTAGACCTCGTGGACGGCTCCTCTGGCCTCCAGGCGCTTGACGTAGTTGTCGATCTGGCGGATCGGGCAGCGGGGGTCGTTGACACCCGCCGAGATGTAGACCGGCACCTTCACGTCGTCGACGTACGTCAGGGGGGAGGACGCCTCGAAGCGGTCGGGGACCTCCTCCGGGGTGCCGCCCAGCAGCGTGCGGTCGAGGGCCTTCAGCGCCTCCATCTCGTCGTGGTACGCGGTGACGTAGTCGGCGACCGGGACCGCCGCGATGCCCAGCGCCCAGGCGTCCGGCTGGGTGCCGACGCCGAGCAGCGTGAGGTAGCCGCCCCAGGAGCCGCCGGTGAGGATCAGCCGGGCGGGGTCGGCGAGGCCGGAGGCGATCGCCCACTCGCGGACCGCGGCGATGTCCTCCAGCTCGATGAGGCCGACCCGGTGCTTCAGGGCGTCCGTCCAGGCACGGCCGTAACCGGTGGAGCCCCGGTAGTTGACCCGGACCACCGCGTAGCCGTGGTCGACCCAGGCCGCCGGGCCCGCGGCGAAGGAGTCGCTGTCGTGGTACGTCGGGCCGCCGTGGATGTCGAAGACCGTCGGCAGCGGGCCGCTCGCGCCCGCCGGCTTCTGCACCAGGGCGTGGACGCGCCCGCCGGGGCCCTCCACCCACACGTCCTCCACCGGCACCGAGCCCGGCGACTTCATGCCCGGGGGGTCCAGGACGACGCGGCCGGAGGTGGAGCGGACCGCCGGGGGCTCGGCGGCCGAGGACCACAGGTACTCCACGCTGCCGTCGGGGCGGGCCGTCGCCCCCGAGACCGTGCCGGCCGGGGTCGGGATCTCGATCAGCTCGCGCGCCGCCAGGTCGTAGCGGAACAGCTCGCTGCGGGCCTCGAAGCTGTGCGCGATCAGCAGGCCCGAGCCGTCGGGGAACCACTCGGCGCTCACGTCGCCCGGCAGCTCCAGCGCGAGGTCGGTCTCCTCGCCCGTCACCACGTCCCAGACCAGCGGCTCCCAGCGGCCCCGCCGCTGGTGCCCGATGAGCAGGCGGGTGTCGCCGTCGACGGGGGCGAAGCCCAGCACCTCCAGGCCCAGCTCCTCGGTGCCGCCCTTGGTGTCGTCCAGCTCGGCGACCCGCGTGCCGTCGGGGCGCAGCACGCGCAGCGCCGAGTGCATCGCGTCGCCGTGCTCGGTGTGCTCCACGGCGATCAGCGAACCGTCGTGGGAGAGGTCGCCGACGCCCGCCGACTCGCGGTGCCGGTAGATCTCCACCGGGGCGTCGTCACCGCGCGCCAGGTGGATCGTCGTACCGTCCTCGTCCGTGGAGCGGCCGATCACCGCCGTGCGGCCGTCGCGGCCGAGGGCGAGGCCCGCCGGGTAGGAGGGGGCGAGGCCCGGCACCGCCGGCTCGTCCTCGCCGCCCGTGAAGGGCTGGCGGCGCCAGACGCCGAACTCGTCGCCGTCCTTGTCGTCGAACCACCAGATCCACGCGCCGTCCGGCGAGAGCACTCCGTCCGTCGTGCCGTTGGGACGGTCGGTGGCCTGCCGCTGCTCACCGGTGGACCGGTCCCAGGCGTACAGCTCGTACGTCCCCGTCACGTTCGACACGAACAGGGAGCGGTCCGGCGCGTCCTCCGCCCAGTCCGGCAGGGACACCCTCGGCGCCCGGAACCGCTTCTCCCAGTCGGGCATGGACCCGTTGCTCTCACTCATGGCCCCATACTGCCCGGCCGGACGGACTTCGCGCAGATCCGGCCCCCAGCCTGTGGACAACTCCGACCCCGCGGCCGGTTCGCGCGTCTGGACCCGTACCGTTGAGGCGTGTACCGGTTCCTGCTGACGCCCCGCTGGTGGGGGATCAACGTCTTCGTCGTGCTCGCGATCCCGTTCTGCGTCTTCATGGGCTCCTGGCAGCTGAGCCGGTTCGAGGACCGGGTCGACGACCACCACGCCGCGGACCGGCTGGCCGAGTCGGCCCAGACCCAGGCCGCCCGGCCGCTGGCCGACCTGCTGCCGGTGGACAAGGCGACCGTCAACCACCGGACCACCGTCACCGGCCGCTACGCCGACCAGCTCCTCGTCCCCGACCGCGCCCTGGACGACCGCGAGGGCTACTACGTCCTGACGATGCTGCGCACCGACTCCGGCCAGGCGCTGCCCGTCGTACGCGGCTGGCTGCCCGGTGAAGCGGACCCGGCGAAGGCCCCGGCCCCGCCCACCGGCGAGGTCACGGTCACCGGCGCGCTCCAGGCGTCCGAGACACCGGGCGACAACGGGGTCAGCGCCCGCGGCGGCCTCCCCGACGGCCAGACCGCCGTGATCAGCGCGGCCTCGCTGGTGAACCTCGTGCCGTACGACGTGTACGACGCCTACGTCACCCTCGACAAGGGCGACTCCGGGATGCGGGCCGTGCCACTGAGCCAGGCACAGGACTCCGGCCTGGACCTGAAGGCGTTCCAGAACCTCGGCTACACCGCCGAGTGGTTCGCGTTCGTGGGCTTCGTGGTCTTCATGTGGTTCCGGCTGCTGCGCCGCGAGGTGGAGCTGGCCCGGGACGCGGAGCTGGGGCTGGCCCCGGCGGACCAGCCCGCACCGGACGGGCCGGAAGCCGACGAGCAGCGCACACAGCCCGCGGGGACCCTCTAGGCACCGGCCCGGTACCGGCGGCCTACGGAAAACCCCCAGGCACCGGCCTGCGGGGGCCCTCCGGGCACCGGCCTGGTACCGGCCCGCCTGCGGGGACCCTCCAGGCACCGGCCTGGTACCGGCCTGCCTGCGGGGACCCTCCAGGCACCGGCCCGCCGGAGACCTCTAGGACCCCGCCAGCACGCCCGTCCAGTACACCGTCCCGGCGCAGGCGTTGGCCACCGTGGCCGTCGCCGCGCCCGCGCCCGTCTGCGCCGTGTACGTCACGGCCACGCTGCCGTCGGCCGGGGCGTCCACCGTGATCAGCTGGGTCGCGGTGCCGGTGGTGGTGCTCGCGTTGTCGGTGGTGCCGGTGCCCGTGGTCTCGGTGGGCGACGGGTCCGGTGAGGGCTCCACGGTGCCGCCGTCCGTTCCCCCGCCGGTGGTCGGGCAGGTCTCCGAGGGCACCCAGGCGAACTTCACCTCGTACGCGGCGCCCGGCTCCAGCAGCAGCTGTCCGGCCTCCAAGGAGGGGTCGGGCAGCCCGGTCGCCGGGTCCCCGGCCGCGTGCCGCGCGGTGCCGATCGCGGCGGGGTCCGCCGCGCCCTGGGCGGTCACGCTCACCGAGCCGGGGCCGCCGACGGTACAGCCGGCCGAGGAGACGTTGCTGACCCGGAAGGAGCCGTAGACCACGCCGGTCGAGTCCGGGGCGGCGCTGGAGCCCACGGCGGCGCCCAACTGGTCCGCCGTACAGTCGGCCGTGGCGGTGCCGCTGCTGGTCGCGGGGCCGGTGCCGGTGGCCGCTCCGCCGCCGTCGGCGGCGGTCTCCTCGCCCTTCTCCTCCTCCTTCTGGCCGGGCTCCCCCTTGTCCTCGCCGCTCTCGGGGGAGCCGACGGCGGAGCTCTGCCCGCCGGCCGGGTCCTCGCCCTGGCCGGCGCCGCCCTGCGCCTGGGAGGCGTTGCCGGCCACGGACGGGTCGGCGCCCGGGCCGGCGGTGCCGGAGACGTGGATCAGGGCGGGGACGGCGGTGCCGATGAAGAGGGCGGCGGCGGCCATGCCCACGGCGGCCTGCCGCTTGCGGGCGCGTCGGGCGGGGACCGCGCGGCGCAGCTGCTCCAGGGCGCCCTCGCGGGGCTCCACTTCCCGGACGGCCTCGTGGAACAGCCGGCGCAGGGCCAGCTCGTCCGGCGCGAGCCCGCCACCGGCCACCGCCCCGGCCTCTCCTCCGGCCACCGCCCCGGCCTCTCCTCCGGCCGCCGCTCCGGTCTCTGTCCCGGCCGTCGCTCCGGCTGCCGAGGCGGCCTCTGTCCCAGCCGCCGCCCCGGCTGCCGCTCCGGTCTCTGCCCCGGCTGCCGTGCCGGCCTCCGCGCCGGCCTCCGCCTTGGTCCCCGCTCCGGCCGCTGTCCCGTCCCCGGGCGCAGGTTCCTGCCCGTTGTCGAGTTCGTGGGGGCCGTGGTTCACAGTTCCGTTCCCAGTGTGCGAGTGCTTCCGTTCTTGTCCGTCCGGTCCGTGCGACACACCGGTGCCGTCGCTCATGCCGGCTCCCCCATGGCCAGCCTGAGGGCGGCGATGCCACGCGAACCGTACGCCTTGACCGAGCCCAGCGATATGCCGAGCGTCTCGGCCACCTGCGCCTCGGTCATGTCGGCGAAGTACCGCAGGACCAGCACTTCGCGCTGGCGGCGCTGGAGGCCCTTCATCGCCTTGATCAGGGAGTCGCGCTCCAGCTGGTCGTAGGCGCCCTCCTCCGCGCTCGCCATGTCGGGCATCGGCTTCGACAGCAGCTTCAGGCCGATGATCCGGCGGCGCAGGGCCGACCGCGACAGGTTGACGACCGTCTGGCGCAGGTACGCCAGCGTCTTCTGGGGGTCACGGACCCGCTTGCGCGCCGAGTGCACGCGGATGAACGCCTCCTGTACGACGTCCTCGCAGGAGGCGGTGTCGTCGAGCAGGAGCGCGGCCAGGCCGAGCAGCGACCGGTAGTGGGTGCGGTACGTCTCGGTGAGGTGGTCGACGGTGGTGCCCGCCGCCGCGACGTCCTCGGCACCGTCTCGCTGCGCCGGCAGGGGTGCGGGCTGGGCTGCGGGCATGGGCGCGATCACCGGCATGCCACCGGCCGCGCGGGCACGCGCGAGCCGACGGGGCGGCCGGAGGGCCGTGCCGCGTGCCGCCGCTGGGGGCGTCCCCTGCTCGAAGAGCTTGGGGGACAAGTCGAGTACCTCTGCCACGCCAGTTGGACACGCGTCGCCCCATGAGGGTTGTACGCGCCGATCGCCTTGTTAGCCTCGTCCGCTCTCGCGTCCGGCTGTGCCCCCGATGGTGTCTCGTTCGCCGTCATGCGTCCCGCTGCTCCCCTGTGTCCCTACGGCACGGACGTCCCCACGCCCGCGCCTCGGCGCCCCCGCGCCCCGGATGGGGTGCCCGCAAAGACGCTCCCCGCCGTCCGCGTGGTTGCGGACGGCGGGGAGGAAATCCTCTGACGGCACCCGGTCATTGATCAATAGATCCGGACCAACGACCGGATCACATCGCTAACACAGATCCTACAAACGTTTCACGTGAAACCGATCGGTGTTTTCCCGCCCCCCACGGGTGCGTCTCACGCCGGCTCGGCGGCGACCAGCTCCGCGATCTGCGTGGTGTTCAGCGCCGCGCCCTTGCGCAGGTTGTCCCCGCACACGAAGAGTTCGAGCGCGGTGGGATCGTCCAGGGCCCGGCGCACCCGGCCGACCCAGGTCGGGTCGGTGCCGACCGCGTCGGCGGGCGTGGGGAACTCACCGGCGGCGGGGTTGTCGAAGAGGACGACACCCGGCGCGGTGGCCAGGATCTCGCGGGCCCGGGCGACGGTGACCTCACCTTCGAAGCGGGCGTGCACGGTCAGCGAATGGGTGGTGACCACGGGCACCCGTACGCACGTCACCGCCACGGGGAGCTGCGGCAGCCCGAGGATCTTGCGGGACTCGTCCCGCACCTTCATCTCCTCCGAGGACCAGCCGTCCTCCCGCGCCGACCCGACCCACGGTACGACGTTCAGCGCGACCGGTTCCGGGAACGGGCCGGTGTCGTCGCCGACGGCCCGCCGCAGGTCACCGGGGTTGGTCCCCAGCTCCGTACCGGCCACCAGGGAGAGCTGGCGGCGCAGCGTCTCGACGCCGTCCCGCCCGGCCCCGCTCACCGCCTGGTACGAGGAGACCACCAGCTCGCGCAGGCCGAACTCGGCGTGCAGCGCGCCCAGCGCCACGATCATGGACAGCGTCGTGCAGTTCGGGTTGGCGATGATGCCGCGCGGGCGCATCCGCACCGCGTGCGCGTTGACCTCGGGCACCACGAGCGGCACGTCCGGGTCCATCCGGAAGGCGCTCGAATTGTCGACCACGACCACGCCCTTGGCCGCGGCGATCGGCGCCCACCGCTCGGCGACCTCGTCGGGTACGTCGAACATGGCGACGTCGACCCCGTCGAAGGCGTCCTCGGTGAGCGCGACGACCTCGACCTCCTCGCCGCGCACGGCCAGCTTGCGGCCGGCCGAGCGCGGGGAGGCGATCAGGCGGATCTCGCCCCAGATGTCCGCGTGCTGGGACAGGATCCGGAGCATGACCGACCCCACGACCCCGGTCGCGCCGACGACGGCGAGCGTCGGCTTCCCGGATCGTGGGGACTGTTCGGCCCGTCCGGTCCACGGGGACCGTTCGGCCCGTCCGGTCCACGGGGACCGTTCGGCCCGTCCGGCCCGCGGGGACCGTTCGGTTCCGGCCATCAGCGGCCGGTGCCTCCGTAGACCACGGCCTCGTCGCTCTCGGAGTCCAGGCCGAAGGCGGTGTGCACGGCGCGCACGGCGTCGTTGACGGCGTCCTTGCGGGTGACGACCGAGATGCGGATCTCGGAGGTCGAGATCAGCTCGATGTTCACGCCCGCGTCGCTGAGCGCCTTGAAGAAGTCGGCGGTCACGCCCGGGTTGGTCTTCATCCCGGCCCCGACCAGCGAGATCTTGCCGATCTGGTCGTCGTAGCGCAGCGACTCGAAGCCGATCCCGGAGCGGTTGTTCTCCAGGGCGTCGATGGCCTTGCGGCCCTCGGTCTCCGGCAGGGTGAAGGAGATGTCCGTCAGGCCGGTGGAGGCGGCGGACACGTTCTGCACGATCATGTCGATGTTGATCTGGGCGTCGGCGATCGTGCGGAAGATCGTGGCCGCCTCGCCCGGCTTGTCGGGCACGCCGACGACCGTGATCTTGGCCTCGGAGGTGTCGTGCGCGACACCGGAGATCATGGCCTGCTCCACCTGCTTGTCCCCTTGCTTGATCGGCTCGCTGCTGACCCAGGTGCCCTGGAGCCCGCTGAAACTGGACCGGACGTGGATCGGGATGTCGTACCGGCGGGCGTACTCGACGCACCGGTGGAGCAGCACCTTCGAACCGTTGGCGGCCAGCTCCAGCATGTCCTCGAAGGAGATCCAGTCGATCTTCTTCGCCTTGCTCACCACGCGCGGGTCGGCGGTGAACACGCCGTCGACGTCGGTGTAGATCTCGCAGACGTCCGCGTCGAGCGCGGCGGCCAGCGCCACGGCCGTGGTGTCGGAGCCGCCGCGCCCCAGCGTGGTGATGTCCTTGCTGTCCTGGCTGACGCCCTGGAAGCCGGCCACGATGGCGATGTTGCCCTTGTCCACCGAGGTGCGGATGCGGCCCGGCGTGACGTCGATGATCCGGGCTTTGTTGTGGACCGAGTCGGTGATGACACCCGCCTGGCTGCCGGTGAACGACTGGGCCTCGTGACCCAGGTTTTTGATCGCCATCGCCAGCAGGGCCATGGAGATCCGCTCTCCGGCGGTCAGCAGCATGTCGAGCTCACGCCCGGCAGGCATCGGGGAAACCTGCTCGGCGAGATCGATCAGCTCGTCCGTCGTGTCGCCCATCGCGGAAACGACGGCGACCACCTGGTTGCCGTTCTTCTTCGCTTCCACGATCCGCTTGGCGACGCGCTTGATGCCCTCGGCATCGGCTACGGAGGAGCCTCCGTACTTCTGCACGACAAGGCCCACGTGCGCTCCTCGCTCAATCCGTCTCTTTCCGCACGTACATGTATGTACTGCGGTCGGCTCAGTCTAACGAGCGTCCGGTTTTGGCCCCTGCGATATCGCATGGTGAGACCTGTCGTCCGCCCGGTCGTCCAGGCAGGCTCATGCCCAACGCCGTGGCGAGCCACTCGGAACGTGCCGTGGGTCACACGTTCACAAGCGGAGCGGGTCAGTCGGCCAGCTCCTTGAGGGGGCCGGTGTCGAGGGTGATGCCGACGGGGTGCGGGATCTTGACCTCTGCTCCGAACGGCTTGTTCACCTGTTGGCGATAGCGGCCGGCTTCCGGGCACGTGAACACCGTGACCGTGCCGTCGTCCCGGTCGATCAAGAGGTACACGGGGATGCCCACGGCCGCGTAAGCGTCGGGCTTGTCGATCCGATCACACTGATGGGTGTCATCGTCGTACGACGTGACTTCCACAGCCATGAGCACCCCTTGCGCATCCGACCAGTTGCCGTGCCCCGCCGGGAAACCGAACGGCGCCAGCACACCGTCCGGGCGGGCCCGCCCCTTGCGGTAGGTCTCCACTTTCAGGCCCCGGTCTCCGTAGAGCCACAGTTCGGGACGGTGCTGCATGCACAACCTCTGCAACCAGGCGATGATCTGGTCGTGGTTGCCGTCGGTCACTGCCTTGACCCGAAACTTCCCGCTCACGAACTCCAGCCGCACGGTCTCCGGGGCATGGCGTTCCAGCTGCTCGAACTCCTCGACGGACATCTGCGGCCGGTGTCCGGTCCTGGGGGTCATGGCGTCGCCTCCTCGACACCATGGTGCCCCGACCGGCACGTCCTGCACGCTCATGAGCGCCCTCCTTCTCCGCCTTCGGCGGGCTACGGGTTCCAGCGCCTCGGCGGGAGGCCGTTCGCGATGCGGTCGCGGTTGTCGCGGTAGTGGTAGAAGACGCGGTCCTCGATGGGGGCCGCGCGGAACGTGTCGGGGACGGGGCCGCCCGTACGCCGCTCCAGCTTCTTCTTCAGGAAGTACGCGGACTTGGTGCCCACGTCGGCGATGTCCGCGAATCCCTTGATGAGGTCCTCGTCGGTCATCGGGTCGGCTGCCATCTCCTCACGGCAGTTCACGCACACGCCCCGGTCGATCCTCACCGTGCGTTCGTCCGCGTCGCAGGTGGCACAGGCCATGAGCACACGGGTCACCTTGGCGCGCGGTTCGCGCTGCTGCGGGGGCATCTTCGTCTCCAGTCGTCGGCGGGCGAATCCGCCCGGGTTGGCGACCGAGGGCGGCAGCCCGTCGGTCAGGGCTCGGGTGATGTCCTTCGGCGTCGCCCCACGGGACAGCCACGCGTCGGCGAGCGGGGCGAGGGAACGGCAGTCGTTCTCGGTGAGCGGCAGGCGTGCGTCGGCGGAGCGCAGCGCGGAGAGCACGCGGTACGCGGTGCTCTCCGGCTCGGACTCGGACTCGGGGGTGGGCTGGGGCTCGGGCGCGGACCCGGGGGCGGACTCGGGAGCCGTCGGTCCGGCCTCCGCCGGCACCGGCCGCACGATGATCTCCTCCACGCGGGCCAGGCCCGGCTGGACGCCCCGGGTCACGTCCGTGCCGTGCCGCTCCCGCGCGAACCGCGCCCACCACTCCGGGGACCTGCGCGTCCGTGACCAGTACGTCCGCGTGACCCACCGCATGGTGTTGTCCTCGACGGTGAGGTGTTCCTTGATCCAGCGCAGGTGGCCGGCCTCGGTGATGCGAGCCAGCGACGAGCGCGTGGCCTGCTGGCCGAAGCCGGGGTGTTCCGCCGCGATGACCTTGTGTCCCATCGCGTGGCCCGTGTCGAGGTGGTCGATGAAGACGGCCATCTCGCGGTCGCGGAGGCTCAGGTGTGCGAAGTCCGCGTCCGCGTGCGGGTCTTCGTCACCGGCGAGGCGCTTCCCGTAACCCGGATTGGCCATCGGGTGGGACGGGGAGGGCAGGACGGGAATAGGGTTGGCGTAAGCCACGGGCGAACTCGCGTTTCGTTCCGTCGGTCAGGCCCCGTTTGGTGTTGGCGCACCGCGGGGCCGACTCATGTGCTGGTCAGATGTCGTGAACCTAGAGCGCCGTCACACACTGGCGCAAGCTGACCACGGAACGTCACTCTTACGAGCTACGGCGCCCTCATTGACGTTCAGACATGGTGGGTTGGGTATGTCAAACCAACCCACATAACCCATGGAGGGGCTCGGAGCCCGGGGCTCAAGCTCCGGGCTGAACTGCGGCGATGAACGCCGCCCAGGCGGGGGCCGCGAAGCGGAGTTCGGGGCCGGGCCGGTTCTTGGAGTCGCGGATGTGGACGGCGGTCGAACGGGCGACCTCTACGCAGGCGCCGCCCTCGTCATCGCTGTGGCTGGACTTCGACCACTTCAGCTGATCGCTCATGGCACCATCCCCTCGATGAAGCGGGCCGATTCGTCAACGCTGAGTGCTTCGGTGCGGATCATGCTAAGCCGCTCCGACACACGGTTGACAACCCCTGGGTCGGCCGACAATTCGCTGGCGATGGGACCTTCGGAGAAGGCGAAACGCTCGTACGCCTTCGTTTCCAGGAGCACTGTGGAGCCCAGGAGCGCCGCGGGGACGGCACGCTCGAAGGTCAGCACTTGCAACGCGACGTTGCGGAGCTGCGAGAACTCCAGCAGCCGGACCAACTGCTCGGCGTCGACGAGCGGGCTGCGCAACACCGCCTCGTACAGCACGAAACTCAAAGCGACCGGCGGACTGGTCTCCGTCATGATCGCCTGACGCTCCATCCGGGCCGTGATCCGCTCCTCGATGGTCTCGTCGTCGAGCGGAGGGTTGCGCTGTTCGATCAGCGTCCGCGCGTACCGCTCGGTCTGCAACAGACCGGGAATCAGCGCGATCTCGTACCACCAGATACTGATCGCCTCCCGCTCACGCTCCATGTACTCCTGGGCCCGCGCCGGGAACTTCTCGCTGGACTTGGCCAGATACTCCTTCGCCGCGCTCAACAGCTCGCCCGCGTCGCACAGTTCGTCGGCCACGTCCAGGACGCGGGCCGTCGGCATGCGCACTCCCTGCTCCATCGCCTTGATGGTGTCCGGTGAGTAGTGGGACGCGGCGGCCAGTTGGACTCGGCTGATGTTCGCCCTCGTGCGCCAACGCTTCAGCTGGTTTCCGGTGAAGCGCCACATGACAGGCGGCTGGGACACAGCACACACCTCCTCGGTACACCACGGCGTGTAACCCTCACGTCACTACCGAGCGTAGGCGGGTGATGGGCAGGGTGTGAGCATGATGAAAGCGATTCACCCCCGGCCCGCCTGGGTCCCCCTCACCGGGCTCCGGCTCCACATGGCCGGCGTGTACTTCGACGCCGTGCGGATCGACGGCATCCGCGGGGAGCTGGTCGCCGACTGGCTGATCGACGCCACCGACGAGGACGCGGGGCCGATCGTGTGCGAGGCGAGCGGCGGGCGGTGGGTGTACTTCCTGGTGCCGCCGGGGGCGCTGGCGGGGCGGGACTGGCCGCTGGGGGTGCAGCTGCTGGGCGGGACGGGGACGGGGACCGTGACCTACGTCGGCGTTCCCGCGCTCGCGGGCAACACCTGGCCGCTGCGCTGGTACAGCGGGCCCACGGCGACCGCGCCCCACGTGTGTCCCGTCCGGCTGCGGGAGGCGCTGGGGTGACCGGCTTACTGCACCGGGCGCAGGCCCAGGGGCCCCGCGATCTCCTCCACCATGACCCGCCCGGCCTCCGCCTCCAGCGCCTCGTCGCCGAGGTCCTGGTCGGTGTCGAGGCCGTCGAGGGCGGCCAGGGGCTGGTCGAGGCGGACGTGGGCGACGACCGACTGGAGGGCGCGCAGGGTCGCCGACGCGGTGGAGCCCCAGTTGGAGAAGTAGGAGAACTGCCACCACCACAGGGCCTCCGTGGTGCGGCCGGCCCGGTAGTGGACCATGCCGTGGCGCAGGTCGGTGATGACGTCGGTGAGGTCGTCCGAGATGCGGGCCGGGACGGGGGCCTTGCGGGGCTCGTAGGGGTCAAAGACCTCGGAGTAGACGTCGATGGGCTCCAGGAGGCGGGCGAGGTTCTCGCGGAGTTCGTCCACGTCCAGCTCCGGACCCGGGTCGGGCTCGTAGCGCTCGTCCGGGACGATGTCCTCGTGGGCGCCCAGGCGACCGCCGGCCAGCAGGAGCTGGGAGACCTCGAGGAGGAGGAAGGGGACGGCGGAGGCCGGTTCGTCGCCCTTGGCGACCTCCGTGACGGCGACCAGGAAACTCTCCACCTGGTCGGCGATCTGGACCGCGAAGTCGTCCGGGTTCTGGCCGGTCGCGTGCAGCGTGGCGTCAGACATCTAGGAGTCGTCTCCCCTCGAAGGCGCGGCCGAGGGTCACCTCGTCCGCGTATTCCAGGTCGCCGCCCACCGGGAGGCCGCTGGCCAGGCGGGTGACCTTGAGGCCCATGGGCTTGATCATGCGGGCGAGGTACGTCGCCGTGGCCTCGCCTTCCAGATTCGGGTCCGTGGCCAGGATCAGCTCCGTGACCGTGCCGTCGGCCAGCCGCGCGAGGAGTTCCCGTATGCGCAGGTCGTCGGGGCCCACGCCGTCGATCGGGCTGATCGCGCCGCCGAGCACGTGGTACCGGCCGCGGAACTCACGCGTGCGCTCGATGGCCACGACGTCCTTCGGTTCCTCGACCACACAGATGACGGCGGGGTCGCGGCGGACGTCGCGGCAGATGGCGCAGTGCTCCTCCTGCGCGACGTTGCCGCAGGTCGCGCAGAAGCGGACCTTCGCCTTGACCTCCATCAGGGCGTGCGCGAGACGCCGTACGTCCGTCGGTTCCGCCTGGAGGATGTGGAAGGCGATCCGCTGCGCGCTCTTGGGACCGACGCCGGGCAGCCGCCCCAGTTCGTCGATGAGGTCCTGGACCACGCCTTCGTACAACGGACTGCCGTCCTTCCTGGGGTTCCTTCAGTACGTACGGTAAGGGGCCGGGGGCCGTCTTAGAAAGGCAGACCCGGGATGCCGGAGCCCCCGCCGAGGCCCTGGGCCAGTGGACCGAGCTTCTGCTGCTGGAGCGTCTGGGCGTTCTCGTTCGCCGCCTGGACCGCGGCGACGATCAGGTCGGCGAGGGTCTCGGTGTCCTCCGGGTCCACCGCCTCGGGGGCGATGACGAGGCCGCGCAGCTCGCCCGAGCCGGTGACGGTGGCCTTCACCAGGCCGCCGCCGGCCTGGCCGTCGACCTCCGTCCTCGCCAGTTCCTCCTGCGCCTTGGCCAGGTCCTGCTGCATCTTCTGGGCCTGCTGGAGCAGCTGCTGCATGTTGGGCTGGCCACCACCGGGGATCACGATCAGCTCCTGTCGTCGCTGCGGTTCTCGCTCTGCGGTTCTCGCTGTGCGGTTCTCGCTGTGGGCTTTTCCGTTCGGCACGAGCCTACGTGGTCCGGGCGGCCCTCGCCCCAGCACTCTTTCGAGTGAGAGGTGGTGACCCCTGTCCCTGATCAGCGGCCTCTTCCGGGCGGAAAGCGGTGATACCGGGGCTTTCGCCATCCCCGGGGGGGTAGGAAGGGTCCGGCGCGTCGGAGTCGTCACGCGGAGTGCTTGTCCGAACAGTGGCGTTTGATCAGTGGGGAGTGCCGGGTGGGTCAAGGTGAACCGGGTGACCTGACGGGACGGGCCTTTCCGCTCGGGGACTGGGAGCGGCCGGCCGAGCGCCTGGACGAGCTGTACCGGTGGGTGGAGCGGGGAGCGCTGGAGACGGCGGCGTGGTATCTCGCGGACCGGACGTGGAAGCGGCGGGGGGCACGGGCGCTGCGGGGCGGGGCGGCGACGGGGGCGGTCGCGGGGGCGGCGCTGCCGCTGCTGGACATGACGGGAGTGGTGGGCGGGGTCGCGGCCTGGGGGTATCTGGCGCTGCTGCTGGGGGTGGCGTGCGTGGCCGCGGACCGGTACTTCGGCGTGACGTCCGGCTGGATGCGGGACGTGGCCACGGCGCAGGCGGTGCAGCGGCGGCTCCAGGTGCTGCAGTTCGACTGGGCGTCGGAGAGCGTGCGGGAGGTGCTCGGTCCCGCGGAGGGGACGGCCGGGGAGGCGGCGGAGCGGTGTCTGCTGGTACTGCGGCGGTTCTCCGAGGACGTGACGGAGCTGGTGCGGGCGGAGACGGCGGACTGGATGGTGGAGTTCCGGACGGGGTCCGCGCCGCTGGGCATCCAGGCGGGCGGGGCCGCGGGAGGACGGGCCGCGGAGGGGGCGGTGGTGCCGGGGCGGTTCGGGGTGCCGCCGGCCGGCGCGCGGCCGAACATGCCCCGCCAGCGACCGCCGGAGGCGCGGTGACGCACCGCGGATGCCCGGCGGCTTGATCCGGGCGGCGGTCTGATGCGGGTGGCGGGCCAATCCGCGGGGCGGCCTGATGCGGGTGACGACTTGATGCGGGTGGTGGGTCGGTCCGGGCGGGCGGTCTGATGCGGGTGGTGGGTCGGTCCGGGCGGCGGCTCTAATCGGCGCAGAGGGTCAGGCCCTCGGAGGTGTAGCAGGGGACGTGGCCGTGGGTGCGGGTGACGTCCTGGCCGTTTCCCCTGGTCAGATAGGTCAGGAAGCTGGAGGCCAGGGAGTCGGCCGGGGGACGGCCGTAGGTGTAGGCGTACTCGATCTCGCGGTACGGGTAGTCGTTCGTGCCGTGTTCGATGGCGTCGACGGAGGGCGGGTCGCCGTCGAGGCTGAGGCGGCGTACGCCCTCGACGCGGCCGGCCAGGTTGAGTTCGCTGTAGCCGATCGCGCCGGGGAGTTCGGCGACGGTCGACAGGACCTGGTCGGTGGAGTCGAGTTCGCAGCGGACGAAGTCGGTCGACGGGTCGTCCTTGTGGACGCAGTCCAGGGAGGAGTTGGCGATCTCGCCCCGGCCCAGCACCCGGCGCTGGAGGACCTGCCTGGTGCCCGAGTCGGCGTCCCGGCTGACCAGCCGCACCTGCAGGTCCGGGCCGCCCAGCTCGCGCCAGTTGGTGACCTCGCCGCTGAACAGGCGGCGTACGCCGGCCGTGGAGAGGTTGTCGCCGGGCAGCCGCACGCTGTCGTTGACGACCAGGGCGAAGACCGAGACCGCCACCCGGTTCTCCCGCAGTTCCGGCATGCCGCTCGGTTTGGGACCGTCGGAGAGGGCCACCACCGGCGGGGAGCCGTTCTCCGCCTGCTCGCCGGCCGCCGCCAGCTCCCGTACGCCCGAGGTGGAACCGTGGGTGTCCACCACGATCTCGGTCTCGTCCTCGGCGCAGTCCCGTTCGTACTTGTCGGCCGCCTCCCGCAGGACGGGGGCGAAGGCCGTGGAGCCGATGAGGGTCAGCCGGCCGCTCTCGCAGCCGATCGGAGGGCGGGTGTCGTCCTGGGCGACGACGATCGCGGCCAGCGTGACCACGCACACGGTGAGCACGATGGTGACCAGCCGGGCGGCGCGGCCGAACAGCGGCGGGGTGTCGTCCGGGGTCGCGCTGCGGTTGGGGTGGACCTCGCCGTCCCGCAGGCCGCCGGTCAGCCGGATCTCGTTGCCGACGGCGCCGCCGGAGAGCAGGACGAGCAGCTTGAAGTGGTCGCCGCGGTTGAGGGGGACGCGGGGGACGCGCAGGGTGTTGCCCTCGTAGCCGAAGCCGCGGCCGGCGGTGAAGTGGTCCATCAGGTGACCGGTGCCGGAGGGCTGGGTGACCGAGACGCCGCGGATGGTGCGGTCGGTGAAGACCGCGGTGAGCCCGTGCGGTTCGGGGCCGGTGTAGTCGTCGCGGTCGATGCCCTGGGAGCCGTCGTTCTCGACGCGGAGCAGGACGAGGGTGGCGTCCGTCATCCCCGGGGTCTCGTCGAACAGGCCGAGGCGGCGGTTGAGGCGGCCGGAGCGGGCGTCGTCACCGATCGGGTTGTCCATCTGGACGCGGTAGCCGATCCGCTTGCGGCGCGGCACCCGCCGTTCGAACCACAGCATGACGCCCGAGGCGACGATGCCGAGGACCGCCGTGGCCACGGCGATCAGGTTTTCCGCGCTCAGCCACTGCACTCCTGGCCCCCGCCGTTGAGCGTCGTCCGATGCGATCGTCCGGTCACCGTACGGCTGTGCGAGGGGCTCCGCCCGGGCACGTCGTACGTTGTTCACGCCCGTGAGCAACAATTCGCCCGTTGTTCACCGGCCGCTCTTTTGAGCGGGGTGTGAGCAGAGGCGGCGTTGTTGCTCACTCGCGGGAGAAGGTGGGCTTCTCCCCGCCGCCGGTGAGTACGCGCTCCAGCCTGCCGTCCGGCAGCAGGATGACCTCGGAGGACGGACCCGGGGCGCGGGACGTGCCCGGCTCGCCGACCGTCGCCTCGGACGGCCCGCACCGCAGCGGCCCGTCACCGTCGGGATCGGCCGCCGGCTCGGCCTGGAACACACAGTGGTGCGAGCCGCCGTCGGCGACCACGGACAGCGTGGTGTCGCCCACCTCGCCCTGCTGGATGGTCAGCCGCCGCAGGTGGAGGCCCGTGGCGTTGCCGATGACCGTGGTCCAGGCGCCCAGGTACTCCGCCGGGACCGCCCCGTCCCGCGCCACCGGGGAGGTCGGCCGTTCGGCGTCGGCCGACGGCCCGCCGGCGTCGGACGCGCCGGGCACGGCACCGTCCCCGGCCGCCCCCCCCGAGGGGACTCGCCCGGTACGGAACCGCCCGGCACGGCGCCGGCGCCGCCGGTTCCCGGCGCACCGGCTCCACCGCGACCGTACGGCCCCGGCCCGACCGGGCCGCGTGGACCCGGCCCATGCCCCCGCGCCGAGCCGTGCCAGCAGCCGGTAGGCGCAGATGCGCCGCGGGTCCCCCTCCGCGAGCCCCTCCACCGTCGCGCCGCCTTCCCCCGGACCCCCGTACATGAGCAACAAGCCGGGGACAGCGCGGAGTCGGCGGCCGAGTCGGCCGCACGGTGCCGACGGGTGCGTGACGGACGGTACGGACCCGGAGACGGAAGGTCGTCGGCACCCTGTCGCACAACGGCCCGGCGGGCAGACACGACGCCGATACCGTCACCGGCCCCCGGCCGCCTAGCCTCGGCCGCATGACCCCTCAGAACCACCGGTCCGGCCGGCCCGACCCCCGCACCGGCGCCGCCGTCAAGGCGGCCGACCGCGCGCACGTCTTCCACTCCTGGTCCGCGCAGGAACTCATCGACCCGCTCGCCGTCGCCGGCGCGGAGGGTCCGTACTTCTGGGACTACGACGGCAAGCGCTACCTGGACTTCACCAGCGGCCTCGTCTTCACCAACATCGGCTACCAGCACCCGAAGGTCGTCGCCGCGATCCAGGAGCAGGCGGCGCGGATGACGACGTTCGCGCCCGCCTTCGCCGTCGAGGCCCGTTCGGAGGCGGCGCGGCTGATCGCCGAGCGGACCCCCGGCGACCTCGACAAGATCTTCTTCACCAACGGCGGCGCGGACGCCGTCGAGCACGCGCTGCGGATGGCGCGGCTGCACACGGGCCGGCCCAAGGTGCTCTCCGCGTACCGCTCCTACCACGGCGGCACCCAGCAGGCGGTCAACGTCACCGGCGACCCCCGGCGGTGGGCGTCCGACAGCGGCACGGCGGGGGTCGTGCACTTCTGGGCGCCGTTCCCGTACCGCTCGCGCTTCTACGCCGAGACCGAGGAGCAGGAGTGCGCGCGGGCACTGGAGCACCTGGAGACGACGATCGCCTTCGAGGGGCCCGGCACCGTCGCCGCGGTCGTCCTGGAGACGATCCCGGGGACGGCGGGGATCATGGTGCCGCCCGCCGGTTACCTGGCCGGAGTCCGCGAGATATGCGACAAGTACGGGATCGTGTTCGTGCTGGACGAGGTGATGGCCGGGTTCGGGCGGACCGGGACGTGGTTCGCGGCCGACCTGTTCGGCGTCGTACCGGACCTGATGACCTTCGCCAAGGGCGTGAACAGCGGGTACGTGCCGCTCGGCGGCGTGGCGATCTCCCCCGCGATCGCCGAGACCTTCGCCGAGCGGCCCTACCCGGGCGGCCTGACCTACTCCGGGCACCCGCTGGCCTGCGCCGCCGCCGTCGCCACGATCGGCGTGATGGCCGAGGAGGGCGTCGTCGAGCACGCCGCCCGGCTCGGCGCCGAGGTCGTCGGGCCGGCCCTGCGGGAGCTGGCCGCCCGGCACCCGAGCGTGGGCGACGTGCGCGGCACCGGCATGTTCTGGGCGCTGGAGCTGGTGAGGGACAAGGAGACGCGCGAGCCGCTGGTGCCGTACAACGCGACCGGGCAGGCGGCCACCCCGATGGCCGCGTTCGCCGCCGCCGCGAAGGCGCACGGGCTGTGGCCCTTCGTGAACATGAACCGCACCCATGTGGTGCCGCCCTGCAACGTGGGCGAGGCGGAGCTGAAGGAGGGTCTGGCGGCACTGGACGCGGCGCTGTCGGTCGCGGACACGTACACCGCGTGAGGCGCCCGTGAACGCGTAAGGTGGCGTGCTCGTACACATATACGCGAACACGTGTGCGTGAATACTGCACGCTGCACGCTGGGCGCGCATGCTGCACGCGCGCGCACGCTGCGCGTGCACGTGGTACGCGCACGCCACCCGACGCGATGAGGAGACGTCCGACCATGCCCGGCCCCAGCGGCAACGGTGCCGTGACGCGCAGCACCCTGCGGCAGCAGATCGCCGACGCGCTCCGCGACGAGGTGCTGGCCGGACGGCTCCAGCCGGGGCAGGAGTTCACCGTCAAGGAGATAGCCGAGCAGTACGGGGTCTCCGCGACGCCCGTGCGCGAGGCGCTGGTCGACCTGTCCGCGCAGGGACTGCTGGAGGCCGACCAGCACCGCGGCTTCCGGGTCCACGAGTACTCGGTCGACGACTTCCGCGGCATGGTCGAGGCCCGGCGCCTGGTCAGCGACGGGATGTTCCAGACCTGCGCCGCCGGCCGCCGGGACGCGGCGCCCGGCGAGGAGCAGCGGCTGACCGCCGCCCTGGCGGGGGTACGGCGCCGCGGCGAGGAGGCCCAGCGCGCCGCCACCGCCGGGGACCTCACCGTGCTCGTCGGCTACGACCTGCGGTTCTGGCGGGAACTGGCGGCCCTGTACGGCAACCCGTACCTCGCCGACTTCCTGCACCGGCTGCGCGTGCAGAGCTGGGTGTGCACGGTGCAGCACCTGCGCCGGCTCAGCGATCTGCGGGGCACCCTGTGGTCCGGTCACACGGAGCTGGTCGACGCGCTGGTCCGCCGGGACGCCGAGGCCGCGCGCTCGCTCGTCACGGCGTACAACACGCACGCGCTCACGCTGGTGGAGCGGCTCGCCGCCGGATGACCACGGTGTCGCGGGGTGGGGGGCGCGCACCTGGGTAGGTGAGGAGCACGAGGCCCCCCGCCCGGGGAGCCGCCCTCCGGCCGCACCGACTACCCTGCCCTGCACCACCGTGCTGTGTGAGGAGCCCTCTTTTGGCCTGTGACCTGTGGCTGGTACCGCTCGTCGACGTGTTGTGCCACACCCCGGACAATCCCTTCGCCGAGGAACTCGCGCAGTACGACAAGGTGCTGGCCGAGGCCGGGCTGCCGCCGGTGCCGGTGTTCGCGTACATGCCGGGACTGACCGGGGAGGTCGCCCCGGTGGCCGGTTTCGACTACGACGCCCTGCACTTCCTGCGCCGCGCCCACCTGCTGCGGCTCTGCGGACTGCCGGTGACGCCGGTGGACGAACTCGGTGGCGACTACGAGCAGTTGCTGGAGATGTTCGAGGCCACGGCCCGGGAGTCGCACCTGGTCTGGCACTACGACCACGCCGGCGCCTACGTCCCCGTCGACTTCCCCCACCCCCTCGCCAACGACGAACTGCTGGCCGGCGGCGGCCCGCTCGGTTCCTCGCACGCCCTGCTGCGGGAACTGGAGTCCGTCGCACCGGCCCTCGGCATCGACCCGGCCAATCCCCCGGCGGCCCCGCTGCCGCCCGCCGGGCCGACCGGGCTGGAGGAGCCGGCGACACCGGCCCCGTACGATCCCAGCCCGTTCGCGCGGGAGCGGCACGTGTGGCTGGGGCTGCACGCGGCGGCCACCCGGAGCCTGGCCCAGGGGTCGATGATCGTCTTCAGCTGACGCCGGAGTCCCGGCCGAGCTGGGCCAGCCCCTTCCGCAGGTCCTCCCCGTTCATGACCGGACACACCTCGACCTCGGCGTTGAACTGGGTGAAGAACGGTTCACCGGTGGCGGGCAGGTCGGAGCTGTCCGCCATGTCGAAGACCAGCAGGGCGGTCCGCCGGCCGCCCAGGGGACCGAAGTAGGCCGCCTCGGGCCGGAGGCGGTCGAGGGCGTCCTCGATCAGTTCGGGCATCTTGCCGCTGCGGATGGCCTCGTTCGCCTTCTCCGTGTCCAGCGTCGCCTTGAGCATCACGCGCATCGCACTCACCTTCTTCTGTCGTCGACACGCGGCCCTTCCTCAAGGCTATGCCCGGCACCGCCATGCCCGTCATCCGATCAGCGAGATGCCCGGCGGCCACAGCACCCCGGCCGCCAGCAGCAGTGACGGGCCCAGGTGCACGGGGCACACCCGCAGCGGCGGGAGGCCGTGCCGGGCGACCTCGAAACGGGCCAGGTCCGCGCAGTCGCCGGGGTCGCCCTCGGCGCCGTGGGGACCCTGACAGGCGGGGGTCATGCTCCTATACGACACCGCGACCGCGTCCGGCGCCCCTCGAAGGGGGCCGAACAGCGGTCGCGGTGACGGTACGGGGCGGAGCCGGGGGCCTACAGGAACGAGTTGACCTGGATCGTCTCGTCCCGGCCCGGACCCACGCCGATCGCGGAGACCGGGGCGCCGGACATCTCCTCCAGCGCCTTGACGTAGTTCTGCGCGTTCTTCGGCAGGTCGTCGAAGGACTTGGCCTTGGTGATGTCCTCGGACCAGCCGGGCAGCGTCTCGTAGACCGGCTTGGCGTGGTGGAAGTCGGACTGCGAGTAGGGCAGCTCCTCGACCCGCCTGCCGTCGATCTCGTACGCCACGCAGACCGGGATCCGCTCCCAGCCGGTGAGGACGTCGAGCTTGGTGAGGAAGAAGTCGGTCAGGCCGTTGACCCGGGTCGCGTAGCGGGCGATCACCGCGTCGAACCAGCCGCAGCGCCGGTCACGCCCGGTCGTCACGCCCCGCTCGCCGCCGATGCGGCGCAGCGCCTCGCCGTCCTCGTCGAACAGCTCGGTCGGGAACGGGCCGGCGCCGACGCGGGTGGTGTACGCCTTGAGGATGCCGATGACCCGGCTGATCTTCGTCGGGCCCACGCCGGCGCCGGTGCAGGCACCGCCGGCGGTCGGGTTGGAGGAGGTGACGAAGGGGTACGTGCCGTGGTCGATGTCGAGCAGGGTGCCCTGGCCGCCCTCGAAGAGGACCACCTTGTCGTCCTCCAGCGCCTGGTTGAGGACCAGGACGGTGTCGGCGACGTACGGGCGGAGCTTGTCCGCGTAGCCCAGCAGCTCCTCGACGACCTGGTCGGCGGTGATCGCGCGCCGGTTGTAGAGCTTGGTGAGCACCTGGTTCTTGACCTCGAGCGCGGCCTCGACCTTCTGGGTGAGGATCGACTCGTCGTAGAGGTCCTGGACGCGGATGCCGACGCGGTTGATCTTGTCGGCGTAGGTCGGGCCGATGCCGCGGCCGGTGGTGCCGATCTTGCGCTTGCCGAGGAAGCGCTCGGTCACCTTGTCGACGGTGACGTTGTACGGCGTGATGATGTGAGCGTTGCCGCTGATCAGGAGCTTGGACGTGTCGACGCCACGCTCGTTCAGACCGCTCAGCTCGGAGAGCAGGACCGACGGGTCGACGACGACGCCGTTGCCGATGACCGGCGTGCAGCCGGGGGAGAGGATCCCGGAAGGGAGCAGGTGGAGGGCGTACTTCTGATCACCCACGACTACCGTGTGGCCGGCGTTGTTGCCGCCCTGGTAGCGCACCACATAGTCGACGGATCCACCGAGCAGGTCCGTCGCCTTTCCCTTGCCTTCGTCACCCCACTGAGCACCGAGCAGCACAAGTGCGGGCACGCGCGTACACCCCTTCCGGGCGGGGCATGTCCAAGGTCGGGGGCGTACGTGCCACGGCTCGTGCCTCGTAGACACGGCTCATGGCTCGTACACCGGCGGCCTTCGTCGGCCGCGACCCGTCGGACCGGATGCCCCGGAATAGACGAAGCCCCTGGCGCAATCGCGCAAGGGGCTCTTGCACAAAGATGCTACCCGAGGAAGCGAGGCATGGCCGAGGTGGCGACTTCCGCGCGAGCGTCCGCGACGCCCGATCAGCTCCTGGTGGTCATCGATCCGGTTGCCCGGCAGACCGACGGCGAGTCCGTCCGGATCGCGAAAGACGTGCTCAGAGCGGGTTCGGCGCATACGAAGGTGTGTCTGCCGGACGATTGGGAGGAGTTCGCCCGGGTGCTGGGACGGCGGGGGTCGCGGCGGCCGGTGGTGATCGGCGACGACCGGACGCTGCTGCGCACGGTGGCCCTGCTGCACCGGGGCCGCGAGCTGGCCGGATGCGCGCTGTCGCTGGTGCCGGTCGGCCCGGAGCTGGAGCTGTCCCGTTCGCTCGGGGTGCCGTCGGGGGCGGTGGCGGCGGCGCGGACGGTGCTGGACGGGGTGGAACGGCGGCTGGACCTGCTGGTCGACGACAGCGACGGGGTGGTGCTGGGGGCGGTGGGCATCCCGCCGCTGCCGCCGCGCCCGGCGGGCACGTCGCGTCCGGCCCGCCCGACGCGCCCGCCGGTGGCGCCGCCCCAGGACGCCTGGGCGGCGGACGGCCGGACGGCGGACGGCCGTCCGGCCGACGGGGCGGCGGCGCGGCTGCCCTGGCTGCGGACCTGCCAGTCCTTCGTACGAACGCTGGCCCATCCGCGTCCGGCGCGGGCCGCGTCGGTGCCGGGGAGCGGTCCGGCGCGGCTGCGGGTGGAGGTCGACGGGGTGACGCTGGTGGACCTGGACCAGCCGGTGGAGGGGGTGTCGCTGACGCCGGGCGCCCCGGGGACGGCCGAGGTGGAGGTGCGGCCGGTGTCGGTCGGCGCGGCGGCGTCCCCGCTGACGGCGCGGGGGCGGACGGTGACCGTGTCGGGGGCGCACTTCCGGTACCGGGCGGACGCGGTGGAGTCGGGGCCGGTGGGGACGCGGACGTGGACGGTACGGGAGGGGGCCTGGGGGCTGACGCTGCCGGCGCGGTGAGGGAGGCGAGGCAGGTCAGGGAGCCGTGAAGCCGGCCGTGTCCAGCAGGCAGTCGAACGGGGCGGGGAGGGGGAGTTTCTCGCCGAACGGCCGGGTGATGCGCGAGTCGTACCCCTTGGCGGACGGCGTCCACAGGACCGTGGCCTGCTCCTCCTGCATGTCGAGGACCAGGTAGATGGGGACACCGGCCCGACCGTAGACCGCTGCCTTGTGACCAGGTCGTCGTCCCGGGTACTGGGGGAGGTCAGCTCGGCGACGAAGGACAGGGACTCACCGTCCAGGTGGTTGTCACCAGTCCGGCTGGCTCTCCGAGGCGTCACGTGGATGTCGGGTCCGTACGCCCGTTCCGCGTGCGGAAACACGAACAGGAACGGGCCGTAGCTGATCCGATGCGCCTCGGGGAGATGAGGCCTCAGCTGCTCACAGACCAGCTCCATGACGTCGAGGTAATACGCCTTGGACCACGGCGACACGACGATGTTCCCCCTGATGATCTCGGCCCTGAAGCCGTCGGGTACATCCAGGTCGTCGAGGGCAACCAGCAGTTCCCCGAAGCTCTGGGACTCGGTACCGCTCATCGTCGGTCGCTCCGCCATGACAGTCATGATGCGCCCTCCCCTTGACGCGAACCAGTCGCGACTCGGCGTATCCGGACGGTCACAGCCCCGTCACCCGAACCGTTCCTCCCGGTGCGCCCGCCACCGCTCCATCATCGCCGCGATCTCCCCGTCGACGAACTCGAAGAAGGCCAGCGTCTCCGCCAGCCGCCGCCCCGCCGGGGTGTCGGCGCCGAGGCCGGCGACGCCCTCCCCGAGGGCGGCCTGCCACCGCTTGATGACGGCCTCGCGGTTGGTGAGCGCCTCGTACCACTGGTCGCCGCGCACCCGGTACCGCTCCCGCCGTGAGCCGGGCTCGCGCTCGCGCGACACCATGTGCTGCTGGGCGAGGTAGCGCACGCCACCGGAGACGGCGGCCGGACTGACCTTGAGCTGCTCGCCGAGTTCCGCCGAGGTCAGCATGCCCGTGTCGGAGGCCAGCAGCGCGGCGAAGATCCGGGCCGGCATCCGCTGCATGCCGGCCTCGACGAGCTGCGCGGCGAAGCCCTCCACGAACCGTGACACGGCCTCGGGGTCGCGGCCCTCTCCTCCCGGGGATTCTTCCGTCATCTCTCGATCATCTCGCATGTCCGACAGTCTTGACGGTTTCTTAACTTCACAATTTTCTGAAAGAAGCGTACCTTCTGAAGTATGACGAAGGCGATCAGCGTCGCGGGGCTCCACAAGTCCTTCGGGCGCACGCACGCGCTCGACGGTCTCGACCTGGACGTCGCCACCGGCGAGGTGCACGGCTTCCTCGGCCCCAACGGCGCCGGCAAGTCCACCGCCATCCGGGTCCTGCTCGGCCTGCTCCGCGCCGACTCCGGCACCGCCCGCGTCCTCGGCCGCGACCCGTGGTCGGAGGCGGTGGAGGCGCACCGCCGGATCGCGTACGTCCCCGGCGACGTGACCCTGTGGCGCAACCTCTCCGGCGGCGAGGTCATCGACCTGTACGGCCGGCTGCGCGGCGGCCTCGACAAGCGGCGCCGCGCGGAGCTGACCGAGCGCTTCGAGCTGGACCCGACCAGGAAGGGCCGTACGTACTCCAAGGGCAACCGGCAGAAGGTCGCCCTGGTCGCCGCGTTCGCCTCGGACGTCGACCTGCTGATCCTGGACGAGCCGACCAGCGGGCTCGACCCGCTGATGGAGGAGGTCTTCCAGCGGTGCGTGCGCGAGGAACGGGACCGGGGGCGCACGGTCCTGCTCTCCTCCCACATCCTCAGCGAGGTCGAGGAGCTGTGCGACCGGGTCAGCATCATCCGCAGGGGCCGGACGGTGGAGAGCGGTTCGCTGTCCGACCTGCGGCACCTGACCCGGACCAGTGTCACCGCCGAGCTGGCGGGCCCGCCGAACGGACTGTCCGCGCTCCCCGGCGTGCACGGCCTCGACGTCCAGGGCCGCCGGGTACGGCTCCAGGTCGACACCGGCCACCTCGACGCCGTACTCCGCTCGCTCGGCGAGTCCGGCGTGCGCTCGCTGACCTCGACGCCGCCCACGCTGGAGGAACTCTTCCTGCGCCACTACCAGGACGAGGCGGCGGCCCGATGACGGCGCCGCGTCCCGCGGGCTCCCTCACCGGCACCGGCACCCTGCTGCGCTTCGCCCTGCGCCGGGACCGCGCCCTGATCCCCCTCTGGGCCGGCGTGGACGCCCTGATGGCCCTCTCCATGCCCCGCACCCTCGACAGCATGTACCCGACCCCGGCCGAACGCGCCGACCTGGCCGTCCAGCTGGCGGCCAACTCCTCCCTGCGCGCCATGGTCGGCCCCCTCTTCGGCGACTCGCTCGGCGCGCTGACGGCCTGGCGGGTCGGCGTGTACGCCGGCGTGGTCGCGGCCGTGATGAGCCTGCTGATCGTGGTCCGGCACACCCGGGACGAGGAGGAGAGCGGCCGGGACGAGCTGCTGCGGGCCGGGACGGTGGGCCGCCGCGCCCCGCTGACGGCGGCCCTGCTGGCGGCGGCGGTCGCCAACGCCGTCCTCGCCCTGCTGCTGGCGGCCGGACTGGCCGGGCAGGGCGCGGCGGGCGCGGTCGCCTTCGCGCTGGGCGTCGCGGGCACCGGCATGGTCTTCGCGGCGACGGCGGCGATCGCCGCGCAGCTCACCGAGAGCGCGCGGCTGGCCCGGGGGCTGACGGCGGCGGCTCTCGGCGCGGCCTTCGTCCTCCGCGCCGCCGGCGACTCGGCCACGGCGGACGGCTCGTCGCCGCTGACCTGGGTCTCACCCCTGGGCTGGCTGGAGAACCTGCGCGCGTTCGCGGGTGAACGCTGGTGGGTGCCGGCACTGATCACCGGCGCGGCACTGGCCCAGGCTGCGGTGGCGTACGGACTGACCGCCCGCCGGGACGTCGGCATGGGCTTCCTGCCCACCCGGCCGGGACCGGCGTACGGCCGCCTCGGCACGGCGGGCGCGCTGGCCTGGCGGCTCCAGCGAGGCGGCCTACTGGGGTGGAGCACCGGCTTCCTCGCCGCCGGGGTGGTCTTCGGCGGTATGACCGAAGGGGCGGCGGATCTCCTCACCGACAACGAGGGAAGCCGCGAGATCCTCGAACGGATGGGCGGGCAGGGCGCGCTGACCGACACGTTCATCGCCGCGATGACCGGGGTCCTGGGCCTGGTCGCCGCGGTGTACGTGGTCTCCTCGGTGCTGCGGCTGCACGGCGAGGAGGCCTCCGGCCGGGCGGAACCCGTGCTCGCCGGGGCCGTGGGACGGCTGCGGTGGGCCGCCGGCCACCTGGTGATCGCCTTCGGCGGCGCGGTGCTCGTCCTGCTGCTCGCGGGTCTCGGCTACGCCCTCGGCTACGGCCACGACCCCGGCCCGGTCCTGGCGGCGTGCCTGGTGCAGGTCCCGGCGGTGTGGGTGACCGGCGGCGCGGCGGTCCTGCTGCACGGGCTGCTGCCGCGCGCGGCACCGGCGGCCTGGGCCGTGGCCGGGGCGGTGCTGCTGCTCGGCTGGGTCGGCCCGGCGCTGAACGTACCGGCCGCCGTCCTGGACCTCTCCCCCTACGGCCACCTCCCCAAGCTCCCGGGCGCCCCCCTGGCCTGGGCCCCGGTCACCACCCTCCTCGGCATCACGGCGGTGCTGGTGGGGGCGGGACTGGCGGCACTGCGGCGACGGGACGCGATGAGCTGAGGACGCCGCGGTCCAGGCCGGGACCGGGCCTGGCCCGCGTGCGACGCCGCGCCGGCCACAGCAGGACGGTGGCGCGGTCGCCCTCCGGCACCTCCTTGACCCCGAGCTGACCCCGACCTGACCCCGGTCCGTCCGCCGATGGACCCGGACCCGACGGCGTCGTCGGCCTCCTCGGCCGCGAAGTCCGCGATCCGGCCGAACTCCTCCACCGGCATCCGCGACGCCCGTGACGCGGGCCCTGCCATGACCGTCATGGTGCCCCCTCCTCCCGGGCCACGGCCAGGGTGCCGAGCGGCGGGTGCGCCGAGGTCACGGTCGTCACGGGCTCAGTCGTCACGGGCTCATTCGAACGGGTGAGCCCGCCCACGGGTCACGCGACCTCCACGCGCAGGCCCCGCAGCCCCCGGATGACGAAGTTCGGCTTGCGTTCCGGTTCGGCGGCGAGGGTGAGGGTGGGGGCCTGTTCGAGGAGGGCGGTGAGGGAGGCGGCCAGTTCGATGCGGGCCAGGGGGGCGCCGATGCAGTAGTGGACGCCGGCGCTGAAGGAGATGTGGGGGTTGTCGCGGCGGGTCAGGTCGAGCCGCCCGGGGTCGGCGAAGACCGCCGGGTCGTGGTTGGCGGAGCCGAAGAGCAGCGCGACCTCCGCGCCGCGCGGGATCACCGTCCCGTCGATCTCGATCTCGTCCAGCACCCACCGCTCGAAGAGCTGGAGCGGGGTGTCGTAGCGCATCAGCTCCTCCACGGCCGTGGGGACCAGGGAGTGGTCCGCGCGGAGGGCGGCCAGCTGGCCGGGGTTGCGGAACAGGGCGTGCCATCCGTTGACGGTGGCGTTCACCGTGGCCTCGTGGCCGGCGTTCAGCAGCAGGACGCAGGTCGAGATCATCTCCTGCTCGGTGAGGCGGTCCTCGTCCTCGTCGTGCGCGGCGATCAGGCCCGAGATCAGGTCGTCACCGGGTGCCTCGCGACGGGCCGCGATCAGCTCACGCAGGTAGTCGGAGAACTCCACCGACGCGCGCGTCGCCCTCTGCGCCGTCTCCCGCGACGGGTTCAGCTCGTACATCCCGCAGATGTCGGCCGACCAGGGGCGCAGCGGGGCGCGGTCCGCCTCCGGGATGCCGAGCATCTCGGCGATCACGGCGACGGGCAGCGGCTCGGCGACGTCGGTGAGCAGATCGCCGCCGCCGGCCTCGACGAGCCGGGCCACCAGGTCCTCCGCCAGGCCGTGCACGTACGGCTTCAGCCGCGCGACCGTGCGCGGCGTGAACGCCTTCGACACCAGCCGCCGGACACGGGTGTGGTCCGGCGGCTCCAGGTCCAGCATGCCGTGGTCGTTGAGGGTGTGGAACGGCTCGTGTTCCGGCGGGGGCGGCGTGCGGCCGAAGTCCTCGTGCGAGAAGCGGTGCCGGTATGTCCGTCCCAGCCGCCGGTCCCTCAGCAGCGCGGAGACGTCCGCGTGGTGCGCGACCAGCCACTGGTCGGTGGGGCCGTAGTGGAGGACCCGTCCCCGGGCGCGCAGCTCGGCGTAGGCGGGGTAGGGGTCGGCGACGAACGCCGGGTTCCACGGATCGAACGCGAGGTCGGACTGAGCCGTCATGGACGGACGATACGGCGCCGGCCGCACCGCTGCCCAGAGCTGCCCGCCCGGTGCCCCGGGCCGCTGCCTCAGATGCCGTCCTTGTGGCCGTTCGCGGCGAGCAGCGTCTTCGTGCTCTCGTAACCGGGCTGGGCGTGCTTGTTGCTCTGGTCGTGGTGGAGCCTGAGGTACTGGACGAGGACGCTCACGCACGTGTCGCGCTTGTCGTACTCCGCCTCGTCCACGAGCTGGAAGTCTCTGGAGATCTCCCGCGTCACCCCGTCCGGACCGGTGTACAGGGGGTGCCAGATCATCCGCACGCCCGGGTTCAGCCGCTGGACCTCGTGGAGGTGGGGGACCTCCAGCCTGATGAGGATGCTCTCGGGGTCGTAGCCCCGTACGAAGATGTGCACGGGGCCGGTCGCGAGGGACACGAAGGCCTTGGACACGATGTACCACATCGGCCCTGTCAGCTTCGAGTTCGCGTGCAGTTTCAGGGCGTTGAGCACGCTGCCGATCCGGGTGTTCGCCAGCGGTGTGTGGCCTTTCCGGTGCGCGTACTCGCTGACGTCGAAACCGCCGGCCCACAGGGCCATGGTGGGTGTCCCGGGCCGCAGGTACTCGGTCATGAGCTTGATGGACTCCTGGTACCACGTGTTCGTGGCCCGGATCTCGCGCTGCTCCTGGCGGTCACTCGTCCGCGCCGCGGCCTCGGCGTTCAGCGCGCCCTGCGAGTCGACCCCGCCGAGCAGGAGCTGCCAGGCGGCGTCGGCCTCGTCGGCGGGGATGCCCGCGGCCTTCGTCAGCGCCTGGTACGTCGCCCACTCGGGATGCTCCGTGGGCCTCGTGGCGTAGTGCTCCTTCAGGGGGTCCGTCTCGCGCTGCACCCAGCGGGTCGCCGCCGCGTTTCCCGCCCGCTGCTGTAACGCGGCCATCCCCGTCAGGGGCGGCGCCCCTCGCCCGGGGGCGGGGTGCGGAGCCGTCCGCGTTTCCGTGGCCCTTCGGTGTTCGCGCACGCTTTGCCCGTCCTTCCTCTCGATGTCGCCGAGCCCGAGCCTAGGAGCGGCGGCGGTGACGGAGGAGGTACCGGAGGGCAGCTCCAGAGGTATTCGCATCCCTTCGGGCCGGGCTTCACGGCTCCGGCCAGGAGCCGCGTCTGAGTGCGTCGGTGAAGGCGGCGGAGGAACGGGCGGGCACGGTCGGGGTGGCGCAGGCCGGTGTTTTGGAGTCGCGGATGGATATGTGGGTCTGCGACTCGGAGGTCTCGACGCGGGTGTCTCCGTCACCGCCACTGGAGTACGTCGACTTCCGCCAGTTCACTGCGGCTCCCTCGTCAGCCGGTGATGAAGTCCCGAGACGCGACAGGGTCCAGCGCCGCGCTCCTCACCTCGGAGGACAGCGTGCGGAGCTTCTCCAGCCGCGTCTCCGCGCGCCCGTGTCTTCGCGCGCCCGTGTCTCCGTGTCTTCGCGCCCGTGTCTCCGCGCCCGTGTCTCCGTGTCTTCGCGCCCGAGTGTCCGCGTCTCCGCGCGCCCGTGTCTCCGCGTCCCTGTGCCTTCGCACACCCGCGTCTCCGTGTCTCTGCGTCCCCGTGCGCCCGCGTCTCCGCGTCCCTGTGCCTTCGCGCACTCGCGTCTCTGCGTCTCCGCGCCCGAGTGTCCGCGTCTCCGCGTCTCCGCGCGCCCGTGTCTCTGCGTCCCCGCGCGCCCGCGTCCCCGCGCGCCTGCGCGCCCGCGTCGCAGAGACCGATGCCGGTGGGCGAGGCACGCGGTCCGGTGTCCAGACGGGACACCGGACCGCCCGGGATGTCATCGAGGTTCCGGCACCGGCGAACCCGACGGGGCCGACGGGGACGACGCGCACGGTCACCCGCCCCGCCCCGCCTCGATCTCGCCGAGGGAAAAGCGGAGTCGCTCGCGCGAGGCGCGGCGGTCCGACGCGTGGACACGCGGGACGAACGTCTCCTCTCCGGCTGATCCTCACCACGCACGGCCTGACCGGGCTCGTCGATGTCGCGGAGTCGCTCGCGGCCGAGCCGGTCACCGACGCTGTGCCGCGCACCCGGGGACCGGCAGCCCCTCTCCCGGCCCGGGGACCAGGGAGAGCATGTCCGGCGCCGGCCGGGTCAGCCACGAAAAACCGTGAGCACATCCCCCTCCCATGTCATCCCATCGCTCATCTGAGCAACCAAATGACATCAACAGGCGCAACGCTCACGCTTTTCCGCCGACGTCACGTCACCCCGGCGTCACCAGCCGGGCCTCGTAGGCGAAGACCGCCGCCTGGGTACGGTCCCGCAGCCCCAGTTTGACCAGGATGCGGCTGACGTGGGTCTTGATGGTCGACTCGGCGACGACCAGGCGCCCGGCGATCTCCGAGTTCGACAGGCCCTGCGCGATCAGAACCAGCACCTCCGTCTCCCGTTCGGTCAGGTCGCCGTAGGCCGCGTGGGCCGACGGCGTCATGCGCGGGGCCTGGGAGAGCTTGGAGAACTCGGTGATCAGGCGACGGGTGACGGACGGGGCGAGGAGCGCCTCGCCGGACGCCACCACCCGTACGCCGTCCGCCAGTTGACGGGCCGACGCGTCCTTCAGCAGGAAGCCGGACGCACCGGCGCGCAGGGCCTGGTACACGTACTCGTCCAGGTCGAAGGTGGTCAGGACCAGCACCTTCGACGCCGTGTCGGACGCGACGATCTCGCGGGTCGCCTCGATGCCGTTCAGCTCGGGCATGCGGATGTCCATCAACACGACGTCGGGCACCAGTTCCCGGACCTTGGCGACCGCCTCGCGGCCGTTGACCGCCTCGCCGGTGACCTCGATGTCCGGCATCGCGTTCAGCAGGACCGAGAAGCCCTCCCGCACCATCATCTGGTCGTCGGCGATCAGCACCCGGATGGTCATACGTCGTCCTCGCTCGTGACCGTGACCGGGAGGAAGACCGTCACCTCGTAGCCGCCCTCGTCGGTCGGGCCGGCCGTCATCTCGCCGTTCAGCATCGACACCCGCTCCCGCATGCCGGTCACCCCGTGCCCGGCACCGGGGGACGGCTTGACCAGGGACGTCGTGGGCACCGGGCCGTTGACGACCCGCAGGCCCAGGCCGCCCAGGACGTAGGACACCTCCACGCGGGCGCTCGCCCCCGGCGCGTGCCGCAGCGTGTTGCTCAGGGCCTCCTGGACGATCCGGTACGCCGACAGCTCGACGCCGGGCGGCAGTTCGCGCACCGCCCCGGTCACCGCCTTCGAGACGTCGAGGCCGGTGTCGCGCACGTTGGCCAGCAACGCGTCCAGGTCGGCCAGGGTGGGCTGCGGGGCGTCCGGGGCCTCGTAGTCCTCGGCGCGGACCACCCCCAGGACGCGGCGGAGTTCCGTGAGGGCGGCCACCGCGTTCTCACGGATCGTGGCGAAGGCCCGCTCCAGCTCCTCCGGCGGGTTCTCCACCCGGTAGGGCGCCGCCTCGGCCTGGATGGCGACCACCGACATGTGGTGGGCGACCACGTCGTGCAGCTCGCGGGCGATGGTGGTGCGCTCCTCCAGCAACGTACGCCGGGAGCGTTCGTGGGCCGTCACCGTCTGCTGGGCGGACACCTCCTGCTGGGCCTCGCGGCGGACGTGCCGGACGGCGACCGCCAGCAGGACCAGCGCGGTGACGACCAGCAGCGGGCCGGTGTTGGAGTTGTAGTAGTCCCCGCCGAGCAAAGTGTCCGCGCCGAGGCTGTACACGGCGGTCAGGACCCACATCCACGCCGCCGTGCGCGGCCGGGTCCGCAGCGCCACCACCGTCAGCACGATCAGGTGGGCGGCGAAGCTGCCGGGTGCCCACGGCCACATCTCCCACCGCTCGGCGAACAGGACGGTGAGCGGCGCGGCGATCAGGGAGCACCAGAAGGCGCCGACCGGGCGGACCAGGAGCAGCAGGACCGGGACCAGGGCGAGGGCGCCGTTCAGCATCCGGCGCGGGTTGTCGTGGCCGTGGACCTCGGTGCCGGCGATGGCCATGGCCAGCAGTCCGGCCGCCAGCAGCGCGGCGTGCGGCGCCCATCCCACGTACTCCCGCAGCCGTCCGGGCAGCCGCCGGGTCAGCGGGCCGTCGACGCGCATCCGGGGCAGCGGCCGGTAGGCGAAGGCGTCCTGGACCAGGTCCTGCCTGAGCCCGCGCAGGGCGTTCGCGGCGAGCCGGACCTCCGGGCTGCCGGGCGTGGAATGCGGTATCTGGGTCGTCTCGGTCACGTACAGAACCGTAGGGGGAGCGGGACCGGGGCGTCGTCCGTAGCGAGAGGGGTCCTCGTGGGTCCTCCTCAAGTACTACCGGCGTCAGCAGCCCGACGGGCGCACCAGCCCGCTCCCGTGCGCGGACACCGCCGCCCGCGTACGGTCGCGCGGGCCCGACTCGGCCAGGACGCGGCCCACCTGGGTCCCACCGTCTGCCCGGCGACGACCGGGCCGGCGACCTCCGCGTCGGACGGGCCCCGCGCGGACACTCGTCCGGCCGGGGGAACGCGATGACCGACCACCGGGCGATGTCCGGCGCGAGCTGCGCGTCCGAGGCCCGTGGGGGCGGCCGCCGACGGGGCTGGACGCGCCGCGCGACCGGGTGCGGTCGGCCGTCTCGGCGTACGGGCTGAAGCCGGTGACGCCGACGACGCGGACAGAGCTTTGGCCAAGACAAGTACCAGAACCGGTACCTGGTGCCACACCCTTGGCACCGCCCTCTGTCCCTGCCCTGCTCCTCCCCCCCGCCCCGCCCCTCCTCATCGCCGCCCTTCCGCACACGATCCTGCCGTGGACCGCGGAGCGGCTCCTCCCCTCCGTTCCTCCGTACGGAACCGTGGCGGGTCGTGGCGGCTGGACCGGCGGCGTCGCCACCGCGCCCGTGCCACGACCCGCTGAGCCCGACGAAGGCGACAACCCGTTCTGCCGGGCAGCGCGTGTCCACCCGGCGCCCGGCCTTGCGGAGTGGTACTCGGCAACCGACTCCGAGCCTCTCCCGATCGGCTCCCAAAACGCCCCCACAACCACTCAGGGGCCCGACCCGCTAAGCGGATCAGGCCCCTGACCTGGTACTTCTCTGTCGGGGTGGCGGGATTTGAACCCACGACCTCTTCGTCCCGAACGAAGCGCGCTGCCAAGCTGCGCCACACCCCGAGTGTCGTCGCTGTCGCGGCGACGTCGTTTACTTTAGCCCACCGTGAGCCGGAGACGAAATCCGATTCAGCAGGGCCGGCGGAGGGGGTTCGGGCGGGCGTGGTCCAGGGCCACGAGGAGGGTGGCCAGGGCGTAGAGGGACAGGCCCAGGAGGAGGGCGTTGCCGAGGACCCCCTTGTAGCCGTGCTGGTCGACGTCGAGGAAGGGGTAGAGGTAGCGGGCCGTGCTGTCGGGGATGAGCAGCTCGCCGCGGCCCAGGGAGAAGGCCAGGTAGGCCAGGGGGTAGAGCATCCAGCCGGCGGTGTGGCGCAGGCGGAGGCGGCCGGGGACGGTCAGGAGGAGCCAGTCGGCGGTGGCGGCGAGGGGGAGGGCGGTGTACAGGAGGTGGGTGGCGACGGCGTGCCGGCCGGTGGGGGCGTCGGCAAGGGCGAAGGGGCTGGCGGGGTTGGCGAGGAGGGTGTGGTGCACCAGGGCCGAGGCCGCGGTGTAGAGCAGGGCCGCTCCGGTCAGGGCGGGTGACAGGGGGCGGGCGGCCGTCCAGGCTCGGCGGGCCGAGAGGGTGAGGACGACGGCCAGCAGGACGCCGCTCTGCACCGTGAAGTGGCTCAGGGCCGGGGTGGAGGGGCCGGCGAGGGAGAGTTCGATCGTGACGCCCGCCGCGGCCAGGGCGGCCGTCAGCAGGCGGAAGGCGGCCACCAAGGGGCGGCGTACCGGGGTCACCACGGCCGTGGCGGGGACCGGTGCGGGCAGCAGCGCGGGCGGGCCCGGGACCGCGGGCAGGTCCGGGATGTCCCTGGGTATCGGTGCGGTCATGCCCTCAACGTAGGGAAGGAGGGCGAAGGGGGCGATGCGGGTGGGCTGTGTGGGTTACGGCGTTCCGGGGCGTAGCGCCCGCATCGGCCATGGCGCCCGTAATGCCCGTGGTGCCTGTAACACCCCTGGCCCCGGGGCGGCGCCCGCACCGCCCCGGCGCCTGGCGGTCCTACTCGCGGCCCACCAGCGTCAGCAGCGTCGCCTCCGGGGGGCAGGCGAAGCGGACCGGCGTGTAGCGGTTGGTGCCGCAGCCCGCCGAGACGTGGAGGTAGGACGTACGGCCCTCGGCCGTGTGCGTGGAGAGGCCCTTGACGCGGTCCGTGTCCAGGTCGCAGTTGGTGACCAGGGCGCCGTAGAAGGGGATGCACAGCTGGCCGCCGTGGGTGTGGCCGGCGAGGATCAGGGGGTAGTCGTCGGCGGTGAAGGCGTCGAGCACGCGCAGGTAGGGCGCGTGGACCACGCCCATCGAGAAGTCCGCGGAGCCGGACGGGCCGCCGGCCACCTCCGCGTACCGGTCCCGCTTGATGTGCGGGTCGTCCAGGCCGGTCAGCTCGATCGACACGCCGTCCACCTTGAGCGTGCCCCGGGTGTTGGTGAGGTCCAGCCAGCCCGCGGCGTCGAAGGTGTCGCGGAGGTCCTCCCAGGGGTTGTGGACGACGTTGGCGGCCGGCGGGTTGCCGTTGAGGCCGTGACGGCCCTGGAGCTTCTCCAGCAGGTACCGGGCGGGGTTGCGGAGCGCGGGGCCGTAGTAGTCGTTGGAGCCGAAGACGTACGCGCCGGGGAACTCCATCAGGGGGCCGAGCGCGTCCAGGACCTCGGGGACGCCCTCGGGGTCGGAGAGGTTGTCCCCGGTGTTGATCACGAAGTCGGGGCGCAGGCCGGCCAGCGAGCGCAGCCAGCGCTGCTTCTTGCGCTGGTCACGGACCATGTGGATGTCGGAGACCTGGAGCACGCGGAGGGGACGCATGCCGGAGGGCAGGACGGGGACCGTCACCCTTCGGAGGCGGAAGGAGCGGGCCTCGAAGCCCGCGGCGTAGACCAGACCGGCGGCGCCAGCCGCCGCGATGGACAAGGGCACTCCGTATCGCGCGCGCATGCGACCATCGTGTCAGATGCCGGAGGGGAGTCACGCCCCCTGTGGACAACTTCCGTCCGCCGCCCGGCCCCGCCGTCTTCCACGCGGTAAACAGACAGGCGCCCAGGCCGCCGTACCTGCGACAATCGACGGCATGACCACCCTCAAGTCGAAGCTGCAGGACGACCTCAACGCCGCGATCAAGGAGCGTGACGAGCTGCGCTCCTCCACGCTGCGGCTGACCCTCTCCGCGATCACCAAGGAAGAGGTCGCGGGAACCACCAAGCGTGAGCTCTCCGATGACGAGGTGCAGAAGGTCATCGCCCGGGAGGCGAAGAAGCGGCGGGAGGCCGCGGAGGCCTTCGCGCAGGGCGGCCGGGCCGAGAGCGCCGAGCGGGAGAAGGCGGAGGGGGAGGTGCTCGCCGCCTACCTGCCCAAGCAGCTCGGTGACGACGAGTTGAACGCGATCGTCGCGCAGGCCGTCGAGGAGGCGAAGGCGGCCGGTGCCGAGGGGCCGCGGGCCATGGGCGCGGTCATGAAGATCGTGAATCCGAAGGTGGCCGGGCTGGCCGAGGGCGGCCGGGTCGCCGCCGCGGTCAAGAAGCTGCTGGCCGGCTGAGCGGACGGCGGACGGCGGACGGTCCGCCGGGAGCAGGCGGACGTACGGACCTGTAGGACAGGCGTACAGGACAGACAGGCAGACAGCCGACGGCCCCTTCACCTCCCGAGAACCGGAAGGTGAAGGGGCCGTCGGCCGTCCGCGCGGTGCCTCAGCCGCGTCCTCCGCCGTTGCCCTGGCCCTGGAAGATGTCGCCCCAGTTGCCGCCGTTGGTCAGGTCGCCGATGAGGTTCACGTCGTCGTCGCCCGTGCCGCCGTCCGCCGTGCCGCCGTCGCCCGTGCCGCCGTCCGCCGTGCCGCCGCCATCGGTGCCGCCGTTCCCGTCGCCGTTCCCGTTGTCGGCCCCGTCGTCGCCGTTGCCGCCGTCGTCGCCGCCCCTGTCCTGGCCGGCGGCGTCGGGGATGTCGACGTAGGAGAAGTCGGTCGCGGGCTTGCCCTCCAGCGCGCCGGACATCATGTCGCGCCAGATCGGGCCGGGGACCTCACCGCCGAACACCTTGTCGTGCGGGACGCCGCCGATCGTGATGTCGACCATCTGCCGTTCGTGCGCCGGGTCGCCGACCCAGACGGCGCCCGCCATGTCCGGCGTGTAGCCGACGAACCAGGCCGCGTAACGGAAGTCCGTCGTACCGGTCTTGCCGGCGCTGGGACGGCTGCCGAGGCCGGCCTCCGTACCCGTACCGTCCTCCACCACGCCGCGCAGCAGCGTGTTGATGGTGTCGGCGGTCGTCTCCGACATGGCGCGGGAGCAGGTCGACTTCGGGACCTCGAGCGACTTGTTCCGCTGGCCGACGCGCTGGGTGATCGACTCGATGGCGACCGGCGTGCAGTACATGCCGCGCGAGGCGAAGGTCGCGTACGCGTTCGCCATGGTCAGCGGGGACATCTCCTGGGTGCCCAGGGCGATGGACGGCGCCTGCTGCATCGTGCCGCCGTCGGCCCGCTCGACGCCCATCTTCTGCGCCATCTCGGTCACCGGGCAGATGCCGATGTCGCTGATCAGCTGCACGTAGTAGGTGTTGACCGACTTCGCGGTCGCCTCCTTCATGCTGTACGGGCCGACCTCGGACTCGTTCTCGTTCTCCAGCTTCGCCGGGTTGGCGGGGTCGTTCTGCCAGGTCTTGCCGTCGCAGGCGGCGATCGGGCTCGGGTACTCCATCTCGTACGGCGAGGAGTACGACTTCGTCGCCGGGGTGCCGCCCTCGATGGCCGCCGCCGCGACGATCGGCTTGAACGTCGAACCGGGCTGGTAGCCGAGGCCGCCGCCCATGGCCTGGTCCACCGAGAGGTTCATCTGCGTCTCGTTCTTGCCGAAGCCGTACGGACGCGACTGGCCCATCGCCAGGATCTTGCCGGTGCCGGGCTCGACGATGGTGGCGGCGGTCGCCACCTCGTCGTCCTTGTAGACGTGCTCCTTGATCGACGCCTGCGCCGACTCCTGCGCCTTCGGGTCGAGGGTGGTGCGGATGGTCAGGCCGCCCTGGTTCCAGATCTTGGCCCGGGCCTCCTTGGTCTCGCCGAAGACCGGGTCGCTCAGGAAGACCTCGCGCACGTAGTCGCAGAAGAAGCCCGCGCCGTCCACGGCCGTGATGCAGCCGTTCTTCGGCGTGCTGACCTTCAGGCCGAGCGGTGCCTCCTGCGCCTCGGCGGCCTCCGCCTCGGAGATGTCACCGACCTCGGCCATCCGGGCGAGCACCACGTTGCGCCGCTTGGTGGCCTCCGCCTCGTCGTTGACCGGGTCGTACCGGCTGGGCGACTGGACGATGCCGGCCAGCAGGGCGGACTCGGGGAGAGTGAGGTCCTTGGCGTGCTTGGAGAAGTAGCGCTGGGAGGCGGCCTCGACGCCGTACGCCTGCTGGCCGAAGAAGGTGATGTTCAGGTAGTTCTCGAGGATCTTCTTCTTGCCCAGCTCCTCCTCGACCTGGATCGCGTACTTCAGCTCGCGGATCTTGCGGCCGATGGTCTGCTGGGTGGCCTGGGCGACCTTGGTCGGGTCGTCGCCGGCCTCCTCGACGAAGACGTTCTTCACGTACTGCTGGGTGAGGGTGGAGGCGCCCTCGGAGACGCCGCCGCTGCGGGCGTTCTTGTTGACCGCGCGCAGCACGCCCTTCAGGTCGACCGCCCCGTGCTGGTAGAAGCGCGAGTCCTCGATCGCGACGATCGCCTTCTGCATGTAGGGCGAGATGTTCTTCAGGCTCACCACCGTGCGGTCGCGTGAGTAGACCGTCGCGATGGTGCCGCCCTCGGAGTCGAGGATGGTGGTGCGCTGACTCAGCGGGGGAGTCTTCATGTTGGCGGGCAGCTCGTCGAAGCTCTCGACCGAGCCCTTCGCGGCGAGCCCCAGCGCACCCACGGCGGGCAGCGCGATGCCCGCCAGGACGGCTCCCGCGAGCACACTGACACCGAGGAACTTGGCGGCCTGCTGCGCAGGTGACAGACCACCGCCCGAGCGCTTCTTTGCCATGGAGGCAGCCTACGTTCTCATTCGCCGGACACGCGTATATGCCTTGGCCTAAGCTGCTCTCAACTGTCACAGCAGCGCGGCCATGTATCAATACGCCTGGTGGCGCCGGATCGTTCCGCCTCCGCTCGACTTTTCCGGCAGCGGCTCGACGGGGCGCCGGTGGGGTCACCCGTGATGCCGCGCCGGCGACCCGCCGGTGTCCGTCGGCAGCCCGTGGTGGGCGACCCGGTGGGGCCTGTCGGAGCGTTCGGAGCGTTCGGAGAGGTTGGAGCATTCGGGGCGTACCGGCGCGTGCCGGAGCGGGTGCGGCGCGTGTCCGAATTGGCCTTGTGTGGTGAATGGTGTCCGTTGTGGCGCGGCGTAAACGACCTCGATGCCGGGTTCGCCCCGTATGTCGTCACCTCACTCCCCCGGGTGATCTGCCGCTTCCCCATAGTCCGTTCGGGCCATTCAAGATTGGGCCCGCTGGGGGTGTTGCGCTGTGCCCACCTTCCGTAACGTCCTCAACTGGCGGCGGTGAATATGCCGCTGCCGCCGTGGGGGAGCCTCGATTCGGGAGAGGACGGCGCCGGTATGGGCTGGGTTACCGACTGGAGTGCGCAGGCCGCCTGCCGCACTACCGATCCGGATGAACTGTTCGTTCAGGGAGCAGCGCAGAACAGGGCCAAGGCGGTGTGCACCGGATGCCCGGTGCGGACCGAGTGCCTGGCCGACGCGCTGGACAACCGCGTCGAGTTCGGCGTGTGGGGAGGCATGACGGAGCGGGAGCGCCGCGCGCTGCTGCGCAGGCGGCCCACCGTCACCTCCTGGCGCCGGCTCCTGGAGACGGCGCGTACGGAGTACGAGCGAGGAGCCGGCATCATGCCCCTCGACGACGACGAGATCTACGAGGACTACGCGGCCGTGGGCTGAGGCGCGTCGCCGCCCTCACACCCGCGCGTCGGGCAGCTCGGGCCGGTCCGCCGCGAGACGGTCGCCGATGTCCCGCAGCCCCGCGAGGTCGTGCACGTCGCCGGGGAGCGCGGCCACTTCGGTCACCGCCACCTCGGGGTGGAGCGCGGTGAAGCGGTCACGCGTGCGCTGCTCGCGGGAGAGCAGCCGCATACGGTCGGCGTGCAGGCGGAGCAGGCCCGCGGTGAGCCGGTCGACGGAGCGTGCCGGGTCCGTGCCTGCGTCCGTGTCCGTGTCCGTTCCCGTGCCGTCCGCGTCGAATCCGGTGCCGTCTCCGCCCTCGGTGGTGTCTCCACCCTCGGCGTCCCCGGTGTCCTCGGTGTGGTCGGCGTCCCCGGTCTCCGCGGCGGTCGCGCTGACGGTCTCCGCGGCGGTCGTGCCGACAGTCCGCCCGGCGGGATCTTCAGCCGCGGGGGAGCCGGAACTGCCGTGTGTTTCGGGAGAGTTACGAACTCCAGCTTTCCCCTCGCGCTGATCCACAATGCCGGTGTCCTCAAGATTTTCCGCGGCGGCGAGTGCCCGCTCGGCGGACAGCAGGTCGGCCCCGCTGCCGTGGACCCGGTTGAGGACCAGACCGGCGAGCGGCATGTCCTCGGCCGCCAGCCGCTGGACGAAGTACGCGGCCTCGCGCAGCGCGTCCCGCTCCGGGGCCGCGACCACCAGGAACGCCGTACCGGGGGCCTGGAGCAGCTTGTACGTGGCGTCCGCGCGGGTGCGGAAGCCGCCGAACATCGAGTCCATCGCCGCCACGAACGTCTGCACGTCCTTCAGGAACTGTCCGCCGAGCACCTTCCCCAGCACGCCCGTCATCATCGACATGCCGACGTTGAGGAACTTCATGCCGGCCCGGCCGCCCACCTTCGCCGGGGCCAGCAGGACGCGGATCAGCTTGCCGTCCAGGAAGGACCCCAGGCGCTTGGGCGCGTCCAGGAAGTCCAGGGCGGAGCGGGACGGCGGGGTGTCGACGACGATCAGGTCCCACTCGTCGCGCGAGCGCAGCTGCCCCAGCTTCTCCATCGCCATGTACTCCTGCGTGCCCGCGAAGCCCGCCGAGAGCGACTGGTAGAAGGGGTTCGACAGGATCGCCCGCGCCCGCCCGGCGTCCGCGTGCGCCTCGACGATCTCGTCGAAGGTGCGCTTCATGTCGAGCATCATCGCGTGCAGCTCGCCGCCGGCCGTGTCGTCGATGCCCTTCACCCGGCGCGGCACGTTGTCCAGCGAGTCGATGCCCATCGACTGGGCGAGCCGGCGGGCCGGGTCGATGGTGAGCACGACCACCTTGCGGCCCCGCTCGGCCGCCCTGAGACCCAGTGCCGCCGCCGTCGTCGTCTTGCCGACGCCGCCCGAACCGCAGCACACCACGATCCGGGTCGCCGGGTCCTCCAGCAGCGGATCGATCCGCAGCGCGCGCGTGGGGGACAGCCGCCGCGCGCCCTCCTGCGCGGGGGCGCGGTCCGCTTCCGGTCGGCTCGGGCTCATGCGATCCCCTGCTTCCGCAGCTCGGTGGCGAGTTCGTACAGGCCCGCCAGGTCCATGCCCTCGACGAACAGCGGCAGCTCGTGCAGCGGCAGGTCCAGCTCACCGAGGGCGGCCCGCTGCTCCTGCTCCAGCTCGTACCGCGCGGCGTACTGCCCGGCCTGGTCGAGGAGCGGGTCCACCAGCCGCTCGGCGTGCCCGCCGCGCCGCGCCCCGCCGAGCCCGGCGGCGGACAGGGCCTGGGCGAGGGAGGAACGCGGAAGGGCCCGTACGAGCTCCAGGTCCTCGGCGTCCAGCACCTCCGGGCGCACCATGTTGACGATGATCCGGCCCACCGGCAGCCGGGCGGCACGCAGCTCGGCGATGCCGTCGACGGTCTCCTGGACCGGCATCTCCTCCAGCAGCGTCACCAGGTGCACGGCCGTCTCGCGGGACTTCAGGACCCGCATCACCGCCTGCGCCTGATTGTGTATCGGGCCGATCTTCGCCAGCCCGGCCACCTCGTCGTTGACGTTGAGGAAGCGGGCGATGCGGCCGGTCGGGGGCGCGTCCATGACGACGTAGTCGTACACGAACCGTCCGGCGCGGTCCTTCCGGCGGACCGCCTCGCACGCCTTGCCGGTCAGCAGGACGTCCCGCACCCCGGGCGCGATGGTGGTCGCGAAGTCGATGGCGCCGAGCTTCTTCAGGGCCCGGCCGGCGCCGCCCAGTTTGTAGAACATCTGGAGGTAGTCCAGAAGGGCCTGCTCGGGGTCGATGGCGAGGGCGTACACCTCCCCGCCCCCGGGAGCGACGGCGATCTTCCGCTCCTCATAAGGCAGCGCTTCGGTCTCGAAGAGCTGCGCGATGCCCTGCCGGCCCTCGACCTCGACGAGGAGCGTCCGCTTCCCCTCCGTGGCCAGGGCCAGCGCTAGGGCGGCGGCCACCGTGGTCTTGCCGGTTCCGCCCTTGCCGCTGACGACCTGGAGCCTGCTCACGTATTCGAGCGTAACCAGTCCGGGCCCGGCCTACGCGGAGGGCTGTGGATAACAGCGGATACAGTCGACCCATGACCAAGCGGGAATACGAGAGCCTTGCGCCACGGGCAATGGCACGTCCAGATAGGGCGCCGACCAGGGGTTCATGGCTCAGCACGTCGGTAGCGGAGGCACCAGGGGAAGCCTTGCGCGCTGCTCTGGGCGGACGCTGAGCACCGCAGGCCCCGTAGTGGCTCCCGAACATTTCCAGGGGCGCCACGAGGCGCTCACCAGCGGACGGGTTCCGCATTGCCCCCGACACGCAGCGGGCACGGACGCTTATACGTCCACCCGCACAGCGCACAGCCGGTAAACCCGCAGCAGCCGTCACACCAGATGGCACGCTGACCCGCGCGGCAGCCGCAAAGGTCACCCCATTTCCGGAGCGACCAGGGTTCCTCTCCTCCGGTCCGTCCGGCGCGAGGTTTGGGGTGACAGGGCGCGGGGGCCGAGGATTCCGCAGCGGGCCGTCCGTGGGCCGTACGTGACCTCTCCGGGGCCGTTGTCACCCGTGTCCCTCAGGATCAGGGTCTTCGAGAAGTCTCGAGGTGGGCGGTTCGCCTGCTGAGCGCTGGATGTGATGGCTTGTCGACTTCTGTCGGCAGCGCCCCTGGACGCAGAACAGGCATGGCCACTGGTGATCATGTGGGTGTCGAGTCCGTATGAACACCGAGCGAGTCCATGCCTGCGCACCCGTCTTCCCGCATGCAGTCACGCCTCCGGAAACTGGGGGACGCCTCCGCCCCTGTCCCGCTGGAGACGGCCACTGACCTGCGGAGTTACTTGGCCGCGGTGCCTGACCCACGGGCCCGTCGCGGCATCTTTCACCCGTGGGCGGCCCTGCTCACCGCTGCGGCCGCCGCCGTTGCGGCCGGCGCCGCCTCGATCACGGCGATCGGAGAGTGGGTCGCCGACGCCCCGCAGCGCGTCCTGTCCCTGCTCGGCTTCCGCCCCGACCCGCTGACCGGCTTGATCCGCCCGCCCCACGCCACGACCATCCGTCTCGTCCTGGCCGCCGTGGACGGTGACGCCCTCGACCGCGCCATCGGTGACTTCCTTCAGAGACGCAAGGCCCCGGCCTCCGGACGCAAGGTCATCGCTGTCGTCGGCAAGACATTCCGCGGTTCTCGCACCGCCAGGCGGCCGGCCATCGCTCTGATCACCGCGATGACCCACCGCGGCCATGTCCTCGCCCAACGGCAGGTCGACGGCAAGAGCAACGAAATTCCCGGCCTTCGCCCCGCTCCTCGACGGCATCGACCTGACTGACGCGGTGATCACCGCGGAAGCCCTGCACACCCAGCACGACCACGCCACCTGCCTGCGTAAACGCGGGGCGCACTACCTGGCCGTGATCAAGAGGAATCACCCGGACCGTACGAAAAGGTCCGCCGCCCGCCCTGGCGTGACGTCCGCCTGGACCACTACGAACGCGGCCGGGGCCACCACCGCGACGAGGTCCGCCGTCCGAAGACGGCCGCGTTCGCCCACCTCGACCACCCGCACGCCCGCCAGACCTCCAAGTCGTGCGCCGCAGAAGGGCCCTGGGCACGGGCAAGCTCTCGGTCGAACGCGTCCAACTGGTCACGAACCTGCCGCCCGGCGCGGCCGACGGCAGCGAACTCGCTGCTTGGATCCGCGGCCACTGGCGCATCGAGAACCAGCTCCACCACGTCCGCGACCTCACCTTCCACGAGGACGCCTCGCACATCCGCACCCGGCACCTGCCCCGCGCCATGGCCGGCCTGCGCAACCTCGCCGTCGGCGCCCACCGCCAGGACGGCCACACCAACATCGCAGCCGCCCTCCGCCACACCGCCCGAGGCCACCTGCGGCCCCTCACCGCACTCGGGCCGGCATGACGAACCCGGACACAAGATCACTTCCAAAGGCCCTGGTCACGCGATTGAGCGGCGAACGCCGCAGTAGCGACTCAGACCCATTCAATGATCACTCGCGGTTCGACCACAGCCACAGCCTTATTGCCCCGGCTCTTTTCGCTGGGCAGTGCCTTGCGCACCGTTATCCGCTTCACGAACAGGGCGACGAAGCTGCGGCGCTCTTCAAGATCTGCGCTGTCCCACCATGTGCCAGCGCCCAGCGGGTCACCGTTCCACTCCGGGTCATCGCTGGCGCACCACTCATGAACAGGCAGCGTCAGCGTGCCTTCACGCCCCAGCGCTTCGAGTCTGGTGTCAGCAGCGGATACGCGCGCCTGTTGTGTCCGGACATCGTTCGCCCAGCGCTCGCGGCCGACCTCATCACCTCGGTACAGGTCTGCGTCGTCATAGAGCTGCGTCAGCGCGCGGGTGGCGTCAGCCCGTTCCCGCATGACCGTGCGCCGTTCCTGCGCCGTTTCCGCTGTCTCGTTTACCTCAGCGTAGTGCGCTGCGACACGCTCCAGGATCTCGCGGCTGTCGGCGTCATGCTCCGCTGCCGCGATCAGTTCAAAGATGCTGCGCACTACGTAGTCATCCAGCGCGCTGCGGCTGATGTAGCTGCGCCCCGTGTGGTCACCAGGATTCGCGCTCAAAGGTTTGCCCTGCGGACGGTTACAGAAGTAGCTGGGGCGTGCTGAATTGTTCGCTGACATCGTGTAGCCGCATGCGCAGGACATGATCCCCTGACTGGACAGCAGGGCAGTACTGCGCGGTGCATTGGAACGAACGGGGCGCGCGTCCAGCCACTCTTGCAGGGCGAACCACTCAGACGGCGGCAGGATCGGTTCGTAGGAGGCCACAGGGCGGCCCTCGGTATCGCGCCGGATGCGCTGTCCGGTCACGCGTCCCTGGGCGTTGTAAACGGCGTCGGAGTCGAACCCTGCAAGGTGGGGGTGGCGCAGCATCCGGATGAGTGTCTTGGGGTGCCATGCGCTGTTGGCCGACTTCTTGCCGCGCGCTGCGCCCAGCGTCGGGACACCATCGGCGTTCAACACGCGGCATACGGCACCGATGGAGCCAGGAACCTCCTTGCCGCTGGTCGCGCTGCCTGCACCCTCTTGGATCATCTTCCAGATTCGCCGGATGACGTCTGCCTGCGCTGGCTCCACATCAAGCAACTGGACGGCAACAGGCTTGCCCTCGGAAGTAGTTCTGATCTCCTGCCGCAGCTTCCTGCCGTAAGGTGCCTTGCCCCCGACATAGCCGCCCAGCGAACGGGCCAGCGCCGCAGCGTCACGAACGGCAGTGCTCTTGTTCTTCGACTCCTGGTGCGCTGCGTCCAGCCGGAAAATCAGGTGGATCAGGTCCATGGTGTCGCCGGGCCGGAAGACACCCTCGGTGGTGGACACGATGGATACGCCCAGCGACAGCAACTCATTGACGACGGGGATAGCGTCGCGCGGTTCGAGCCGAGACAACCGGCTGATGTTGTAGACGATGACGACGTTCACGCGCCCCATGCGGCAGTCACGCAGCAGGCGCTCAAAGTCCGGGCGCTCCGTTCCGCTGTAGGCGCTGACACCTACGTCTTCGTAGTGACCGCACCACACGGTCTCGCGGCCCTGGTGTGCCGACTCCTTGGCGAACAGTTCAAACCGGGCATGGTTGGCAGCGCGCTGGTTGGCAGGACTGGTCTCACTGCCGTTGGCCCGCCCGTAGGACTGGCGCGTATAGCCTGCGACATGCAAGTTCATACCTGTTATCACCTCTGGAGTTTTCATGCCGGAACCGTACCGTCGTTCATGGGAATACGCGACCGTACCGCTGCTCGTCCACGCCACGAAGCAGATTCTGGACACCTGGGGCGAGGACGGCTGGGAACTCGTCCAGGTCGTTCCCGGGCCGAACAACCCCGAGCAGCTGGTGGCCTACCTGAAGCGGGAGAAGCAGGCGTGAGTGCCGTCGAGGCGAAACTCGCGGAGCTGGGCATCACGCTGCCGGAGGTCGTGCCGCCGCTGGCCGCCTACCAGCCGGCCGTGCGGTCGGGGGCGTACGTCTTCACCGCCGGGCAGCTGCCGATGGTGGACGGCGCGCTGCCGGTGACCGGCAAGGTGGGCGGTGAGGTCACGCCCGAGGAGGCCAAGGAGCTGGCGCGCACCTGCGCGCTGAACGCCCTGGCCGCCGTGAAGTCCGTCGCCGGTGACCTCGACCGCGTCGCGCGCGTGGTGAAGGTCGTCGGCTTCGTCGCCTCCGCCCCCGACTTCACCGGACAGCCCGCCGTGCTCAACGGTGCCAGCGAGCTGCTCGGCGAGGTCTTCGGCGACAAGGGCGTGCACGCGCGCAGCGCGGTCGGCGTGGCGGTGCTGCCGCTGGACGCGCCCGTGGAGGTCGAGATCCAGGTGGAGCTGGCCGAGGGGGCGTAGGACCGCGCGGGTGTGGCATCCGAGCAGGCGCAGCACCGGGCAGCCGTAGTACCGCGCGGGTTGTTGCCAGTTCGGCAACAAACCTGGCCGGGCCCGTGGCCGGCGTCACAGGATCGCTGCCGGGAGCCCGGTACAGGGCTCCTGACAGCGATCTCCGCACGTCCGGGAGGACCCATGCCCGAGCAGCCCCCGACCGCCCCCGTCCACCGCCTCGTGCCCGGCCCGGCCGGCCGCGTCCACCTGGTCGAGCAGGGCACCGGCCCGCTGGTCCTCCTGGTGCACGGTTTCCCGGAGTCCTGGTACTCCTGGCGCCGTCAGCTGCCCGCCCTGGCCGCCGCCGGGTTCCGTGCCGCCGCGCTCGACGTGCGCGGCTACGGGCGCTCCTCGCGGCCCGCCGATCCGGCGGCGTACCGGATGCTCGACCTGGTGGCCGACAACGTCGCCGTGGTGGAGGCGCTGGGCGGGCGGGAGGCGGTGATCGTCGGCCACGACTGGGGCGCGACCATCGCCGCCGTCTCCGCGCTGCTGCGGCCCGACGTCTTCCGGGCGGTCGGCCTGCTCAGCGTCCCGTACACGCCGCCGGGCGGGCCCCGGCCGAGCGAGGTCTTCGCCTCGATGGGCGGCCCGGAGGCCGGGCAGGAGTTCTACGTCTCGTACTTCCAGGAGCCCGGCCGCGCCGAGGCGGAGATCGAGCCCGACGTACGGGGCTGGCTCGCCGGTTTCTACGCCGCCCTGTCCGGCGACACCATGCCCGCGCCCGGCGCCCCCGACCCGCACTTCGTCGCCCGGGGCGGCACCCTGCGCGACCGCTTCCCCACCGGGCGGCGGCCCGCCTGGCTGACCGAGGCGGACCTCGACGTCTACGCCGGGGAGTTCGAGCGGACCGGCCTCACCGGCGCCCTGAACCGGTACCGGAACATGGACCGCGACTGGGCCGACCTCGCCGGACACCACGGCGCCCCCGTCAAGCAGCCCGCCCTGTTCCTGGGCGGCGCCCTGGACGCCTCCACCACCTGGCTGTCCGACGCCATCGCCGCCTACCCCGAGACCCTGCCCGGCCTCACCGCCTCGCACCTCCTGGAGGGCTGCGGCCACTGGCTCCAGCAGGAACGCCCCGAGGACACCAACCGGTTGCTGACCGACTGGCTGGCCGCGCTGCCCGCCTGACGGGGAGCACGGGCCGGAACGGAGGCCAGAGCAGGGGCCACTCGAACATCCGCCGGTCACCGGATAGCCTCCGGCCATGGCGAAGGGTCAGGCGAAGGGTCAGGCGGACGGCCGGGCGGACGGCCAGGCGAAGGGTCAGGCGGACGGCCGGGCGGACGGCCAGGTGAACGGTCAGTGGTACCCCGAGGAGTGGCCGGAGCGCATCCGCGCGCTCGTGGCCGGCGGTCTCACCCCGGTCATGCCCAGACGCGCGGCCACGGTGATGCTCCTGAAGGACCCCGGCCCCGCCGTCCACATGCTGCGCCGCCGCACCTCCATGGCCTTCGCCGGCGGCGCGTACGCCTATCCGGGCGGCGGCGTCGACCCGCGCGACGACGACCGCGCCGTCGGCTGGGCGGGCCCCACGCGCGCGTGGTGGGCGAAACGGCTCGGCACGGACGAGGCCGCCGCCCAGGCGATCGTCTGCGCCGCCGTGCGGGAGACGTACGAGGAGGCGGGCGTCCTGCTCGCCGGGCCGACCGCCGGGACCGTCGTCGGGGACACCACCGGCGACGACTGGGAGGCCGACCGGGCCGCGCTGGTCGCCCGGGAGCTGTCCTTCGCCCAGTTCCTGGAGCGGCGGGGCCTGCTGCTCCGCTCCGACCTGCTGGGTGCCTGGGCGCGTTGGATCACCCCGGAGTTCGAGGCCCGGCGCTACGACACGTGGTTCTTCGTGGCCGCCCTCCCCGAGGGGCAGCGCACCCGCAACGCCTCCACGGAGGCCGACCGCGCGGTGTGGACCACGCCGGCCGAGGCCGCCGCCGGGTACGACCGGGGCGAGCTGCTGATGATGCCGCCGACGATCGCGACGCTGCGGACGCTCACCGGGTACGGCACGGCGGCCGGGGCGCTGGCGGCGTCCGCCGGGCGCGATCTGACGCCCGTACTGGCCCGGGCGCGGCTGGAGGACGGCGAGATCGTGCTGTCGTGGCCGGGGCACGAGGAGTTCACCAAGTACGTCCCGGCGACCGCCGGGACGAGTACCGAGACCGGGGGAGCCCCCGCATGACCGACGCGACCGCACTGCCCGGCCGGCCGCGCGGCCAGGTGCTGACCGGACCCGCCACCGCACGGGCCGTCAACGTCCTGGCCCCCAACGCCTCGCCGATGACCCTGGACGGGACCAACACCTGGATCCTCGCCGAGCCCGGTTCGGACCTGGCCGTCGTGGTCGATCCGGGGCCGCTGGACGAGGGCCACCTGCGGCGTGTCGCCGGCACCGCCGAGCGGGCCGGCCGGCGGATCGCCCTGACGCTGCTGACGCACGGTCACCCCGACCACGCCGAGGGCGCCGCCCGCTTCGCCGAGCTGACCCGTACGAAGGTGCGGGCGCTGGACCCGGCGCTGCGGCTGGGCGAGGAGGGGCTCGGGGCCGGCGACGTGGTCACGGCCGGCGGCCTGGAGCTGAGGGTCGTACCGACGCCGGGTCACACCGCCGACTCGCTCAGCTTCCACCTGCCCGCCGACCGGGCGGTGCTGACGGGCGACACGGTGCTGGGACGCGGTACGACCGTCGTGGCCCACCCCGACGGCCGCCTCGGCGACTACCTGGACTCCCTGCGGCGGCTCAGGTCGCTCACGGTCGACGACGGCGTGCACACGGTGCTGCCGGGGCACGGCCCCGTCCTGGAGGACGCCCAGGGGGCCGTGGAGTACTACCTCGCCCACCGCGCCAGCCGTCTCGCGCAGGTCGAGACGGCGGTCGAGGACGGTTACCGGACGGCCGCCGAGGTCGTCGCCCAGGTCTACGCGGACGTGGACCGCTCCCTGTGGCCGGCGGCGGAGCTGTCGGTACGGGCGCAGCTGGAGTACCTGAAGGAGCACGGGCTCATCCAGCCGCCCGCGCCCTGAGCGCCTCAGCGCGAACGCTTCGCCAGCCGCTCCACGTCCAGCAGGATCACCGCGCGGGCCTCCAGGCGGAGCCAGCCGCGCTGGGCGAAGTCGGCGAGGGCCTTGTTGACCGTCTCGCGGGAGGCGCCGACCAGCTGGGCCAGCTCCTCCTGGGTGAGGTCGTGCACCACGTGGATGCCCTCCTCGGACTGCACGCCGAACCGGCGGGACAGGTCGAGCAGGGCGCGCGCGACCCGGCCCGGAACGTCCGAGAAGACCAGGTCCGACATGGCGTCGTTGGTCTTGCGCAGCCGGCGGGCGACGGCGCGCAGCAGGGCGGTGGCCACCTCCGGGCGGACGTTCAGCCAGGGCTGGAGGTCACCGTGGCCCAGGCCGAGCAGCTTGACCTCGGTCAGCGCGGTGGCGGTCGCGGTGCGCGGGCCCGGGTCGAACAGCGACAGCTCGCCGATCAGCTCGCCGGGGCCGACGACGGCCAGCATGTTCTCGCGGCCGTCGGGGGAGGTGCGGTGCAGCTTGACCTTGCCCTCGGTGACCACGTACAGGCGGTCGCCCGGGTCCCCCTCGTGGAACAGCGAGTCACCGCGAGCGAGGGTCACCTCACTCATGGAGGCGCGCAGCTCGGCGGCCTGCTCGTCGTCGAGCGCCGCGAAGAGCGGGTTGCGCCGCAGAACGTCGTCCACGAGTTCTCTCCTATTCGACCTGCTCAGGGGAGCTTGCTCCCCGGTGGTTCCAGGGGACCGTGGTGCCCATTGTGAGGGACGGTCCAAACAGTGTGATCTGTCACAAGGATGCCGCACAGGTGTGCCGGGGTACGCGGCAGGGGTCCAATTGGGCGCCGATCTTCAGGGTCCGGGGCGGATGTCAGTGCCGGGCCGTAGGGTGGCCGGGTGTCCAAATCGCCGGTGAGAACGCAGGCCGAGGGGGCCGGGCAGGTGGTTGTACGTCGGTATTCCGCTGTGGGCGAACAAGGCCCCGATGGCGGTAGTGAAACGGCGAAAGCGTCGAAACGGCCGGCCGCGGCGGAGACGGGTACGGCGAAGAGGGGTACGGAAAAGAGGGGTACGGAGAAGAGGGCGGTGACGGGTACGGAGAAGAAGGCGGCGGCAGGTACGGCCAAGAAGGCAACGGCAAGTACGGCCAAGAAGGCCGCAGGTACGGCGAAGAAGGCGGCGCCCGTCCGGAAGACGGCGGCGAAGAAGGCGACGGGGAGCGCGGAGAAGGCCCCCGGCGGGAAGAAGGCCGCCGTCAGTACGGAGAAGCCCGTCGCCGAGAAGCCCGTCGCCGCGCCCAAGAAGGCCACCACCACCGCCGTCAAGAAAGCCACCACCGCCGTCAAGGGCGCCGCCCCCGCGAAGAGGGTCCCCGCCGGCTCCCCCCGCGAGGAGTCCCGTACCGCGCTGGTCCGCCGGGCCCGCCGCATCGGCCGCGAGCTGGCGGAGGTCTACCCGTACGCCCACCCCGAGCTGGACTTCGAGAACCCCTTCCAGCTGCTGGTGGCCACGGTGCTGTCCGCCCAGACCACCGACCTGCGCGTCAACCAGACGACCCCCGCCCTGTTCGCCAAGTACCCCACCCCCGAGGACCTGGCCGCCGCCGATCCGGCGGAGGTCGAGGAGATCCTGCGCCCGACCGGCTTCTTCCGGGCCAAGACCAGGTCGGTCATCGGGCTGTCCAAGGCCCTGACGGAGGACTTCGGCGGCGAGGTCCCCGGCCGCCTCGAAGACCTGGTCAAGCTGCCCGGCGTCGGCCGCAAGACCGCCTTCGTCGTCCTGGGCAACGCCTACGGCCGTCCCGGCATCACCGTCGACACCCACTTCCAGCGCCTGGTGCGCCGCTGGCGGTGGACCGCCGAGACCGACCCGGACAAGATCGAGGCGGCCGTCGGCGGGCTGTTCCCCAAGAGCGACTGGACCGACCTCTCGCACCACGTCATCTGGCACGGCCGCCGCATCTGCCACGCCCGCAAGCCCGCCTGCGGAGCCTGCCCCATCGCCCCGCTCTGCCCGGCGTACGGCGAGGGCGAGACCGACCCGGAGAAGGCGAAGAAGCTGCTCAAGTACGAGAAGGGCGGCTTCCCGGGGCAGCGGCTGAACCCGCCGCAGGCGTACCTGGACGCGGGCGGCAGACCGGCGCCGCCGCTCGGGCGCCCCGCATGACGCATGCCGGCGGCCGATCGGCGGAACGATCTAGGGGACACCGGGCGTTGGACACGACAGAACGGGGGTGGCGATGACGCGTGCGAGTGACATGCGGGAGGTCGCGCTCGACCGGTCGGGCCTGCCCGGCTGGCTGGAGCCGGTGGCGCGGGCCGTGGACACGGTGCGGCCCACCGAGCTGAGCCGTTTCCTGCCCCCCGAGGACGGCGGCGGACGGCAGTCGGCCGTGCTGATCCTCTTCGGCGAGGGCGAGCGCGGCCCCGAGCTGCTGCTGATGGAGCGGGCCGGTTCGCTGCGCTCGCACGCCGGGCAGCCCGCCTTCCCGGGCGGCGCGCTCGATCCCGAGGACGGCGACCCGCAGGGCGACGGCCCGTTGCGGGCGGCGCTGCGCGAGGCCGAGGAGGAGACCGGCCTCGACCCGTCCGGTGTGCGGCTGTTCGGTGTGCTGCCCAAGCTCTACATCCCCGTCAGCCAGTTCGTGGTCACGCCCGTACTGGCCTGGTGGCGCGAGCCCAGTCCGGTCGGGGTCGTCGACCCCGCCGAGACCGCCCGGGTCTTCACGGTCCCCGTGGCGGATCTCACGGACCCCGCCAACCGGGCCACCGCCGTCCACCCCAGCGGCCACCGGGGCCCGGCGTTCCTGGTCGAATCGGCCCTGGTGTGGGGCTTCACCGCCGGCATCATCGACCGGCTGCTGCACTTCGCGGGCTGGGAGCGGCCCTGGGACCGCGCCCGGCAGGTCCCGCTGGGCCGGCAGGCATGACGCGCATGACAGGGTGGGCGCCGTGCCGTGCCCGGCGGGGGGACGCGCCCCGGGGCACCGGCCGGGCTGAAGCGAGCGGAACGACGAGGCGAGGCTAGAAGCGGTGAACGTGCTGGACATCCTGTTGCTGGTCGCCGCCGTCTGGTTCGCGATCGTCGGCTACCGGCAGGGCTTCGTGGTGGGCGTCCTGTCGGTGATCGGTTTCCTCGGCGGCGGACTCGTCGCCGTCTACCTGCTGCCCGTCGTCTGGGACGCGATGACCGGCAACGCGGACGTGAACACGACCGCCGCCGTCGTCGCGGTCGTCATCGTCATCGTCTGCGCCTCCGTCGGACAGGCCCTGACCACCCACCTCGGCAGCAAGCTGCGCCGGCACATCACCTGGTCGCCCGCGCGCGCCCTGGACGCCACCGGCGGCGCCCTCGTCAACGTCGTCGCCATGCTGCTGGTCGCCTGGCTGATCGGCTCGGCCATCGCCGGGACCACGCTGCCGACGCTCGGCAAGGCGGTCCGCGACTCCCGGGTGCTGAACGGCGTCGCCGTCGCGCTGCCCACCGACCAGACCGACCGCTGGTTCCGGGACTTCTCCTCGATCCTCGCGCGGAACGGCTTCCCGCAGGTCTTCAGCCCGTTCTCCAAGGAGCCGATCGCCGACGTGCCCGCCCCCGACCCGGCGCTCGCCAAGAGCGCCGTCGCCGTGCGCGCCCAGCGCTCCATCGTCAAGGTCATGGGCAACGCGACCGGTTGCGGCAAGGTCCTGGAGGGCACCGGCTTCGTCTACGGCGAGCGCCGCGTGATGACCAACGCGCACGTGGTGGGCGGCGTCGACGAACCCACCGTCCAGATAGGCGGCGAGGGCCGCACGTACGACGCGACGGTCGTCCTCTACGACTGGCGGCGCGACATCGCCGTACTCGACGTGCCGGACCTGCGGGCACCGGCGCTGCGGTTCGCCGACGAGGACGCGGACATCAACGACGACGCCATCGTGGCCGGCTTCCCGGAGAACGGGTCGTACGACGTCCGGGCGGCCCGGCTGCGCGGGCGCATCACGGCCAGCGGCCCGGACATCTACCACCGGGGCACCGTCAGCCGGGACGTCTACTCGCTCTACGCGACCGTCCGCCAGGGCAACTCGGGCGGACCGCTGCTCACCCCCGAGGGCGAGGTCTACGGCGTGGTGTTCGCCAAGTCCCTCGACGACCCGCAGACCGGCTACGCGCTGACCGCCGACGAGATCCAGGACGACATCGTCCAGGGGCGGACCGCCGGCCAGCAGGTGGACAGCGACAGCTGCGCCCTGTGAGCGCGGGTCCCCGGGCGCGGCGGCTCGGCGCGGTCGGGCCGGTCCCGTGCCGTGGTTCCAGCGGCGCCGGTGCCGTGCCCCGCCGCTCCAGCGGCACGGTGGCTCAGCCGCGCGGGTGACGCAGGCGTACGGAGACCCAGCGGGCGCGGCGGCGCAGGATGCGCGGAATGCCCACCCGCGGGTCGGCGCCCGCCAGTTGCGGGGTGCCGCCTCGCCGGTGGGGGCTCAAACCGCTCGGGGAGCGGCGAGTGCGTGCTGCGTCACTGTAGTCGTGCGTCCAGCCCATACCCCGACGTCTGCCCCTGGCCCAAGGTCGATAACCGCTTCCGGGGCCCCCAATTGGCCTATGCGCCGGGCATGTGGCCGCTCGGTCAGCGATCGGGTTCCGGGTCCTTCAGCCAATTGATCAGTTCGGTGGAGAAAGCGACCGGGTCTTCCTCGTGGGGGAAGTGGCCGAGCCCGTCGAACAGCCGCCAGCGGTAGGGGGCTTCGACGTACTCCCCGGAGCCCGCCGCGCTCCGGGTGCGCGTCACCGGGTCGAGCGAGCCGTGCAGGTGCAGCGTCGGCACCCGCACCGGCCGCTTCATCCGCCGGTTGAACTGGATGCCGTCGGGCCGGGCCAGCGAGCGCACCAGCCAACGGTACGGCTCGATCGAGCAGTGCGCCGTGGAGGGGATGCACATGGCGCGGCGGTAGACCTCCACGGCGTCGTCCTCGGGCGGCCGGGGGCCGGACCACTCGCGGATCAGCCTGCCCACGAGGGCGCCGCCGTCCGCGGTGAGCTGCCGCTCCGGGATCCAGGGCCGCTGGAACCCCCAGACGTAGGAGTTGGCGCGGGTCTGCCGCGCGTCCCTGAGCATGGCCGAGCGCCAGCGGCGCGGATGCGGCATCGAGGCCACCGCGAGCCGGCGGACCAGCTTGGGGCGCATCGCGGCGGCCGTCCACGCCAGGTAACCGCCGAGGTCGTGGCCGACCAGCGCGGCGTCCGGCTCGCCCAGCGAGCGGATCACGCCGGTGATGTCCAGCGCGAGGCCGGCCGGGTCGTAGCCGCGCGGGGTGCGGTCGCTGCCGCCGACACCGCGCAGGTCCATGGCGACGGCGCGGAAGCCCGCGTCGGCGAGCGCCACGAGCTGGTGCCGCCAGGCCCACCAGAACTGCGGGAAGCCGTGCAGCATCAGCACCAGCGGTCCGTCACCCAGCTCGGCGATGTGGAAGCGGGCGCCGTTGGCGGCGACGTCCCGGTGGAGCACCTCGTGGCCGGGGAGGTCGAGCAGTACGGGCGAAGGGGGGTGCGCCGCGGGAGTGGCGGGGTCCGTCATGAGGACGAGCGTGCCACACCCTCGACGGCGGCGGGGGAGCGGTCCTGGGCCGGCTCCGGACGCGGGTGCGGCCTGGCCTTCTGGAGCACGCCCGCCGACTGCTTCACGGAGGCGGCGACCTTCTGCGGGCCCTTGCCCTTCTTGGCCTTCTTCGCGAAGGCGACGCCGACCAGCGCGAGGACGGCGGCGACCAGGACGTTGGCCGCGAAGGAGAGCAGGAAGCAGACCGCCAGGTTCCAGTGGCTCCAGGTGCGGATGCCGTACGCCAGGGCGAAGTTCAGCATCGGGAGCGAGAACACCAGCAGGGCGCCCGCCAGCGAGAACGCGCCGCCGCTGGTGGCCCCGCGCTTGACGTCCTGTTTGAGCTGCGCCTTGGCCAGTGCGATCTCGTCGTGCACGAGCGCCGACATTTCGGTGGTCGCCGAGGCGAACAGCTGGCCGATGCTGCTTTCGGTACCGACCGGGCTGCCGTCGGGTGCGCTCATCGCGGTCTCCCTCTTCTGTTTCGCCGCGGACTGGTCTGCGATCTCTTCCGCGTACGGTTCCGTCTTTTGTACCGTCTCGTCAGATCATGCCGGACGGCCGCCCTCCTCGCCTGCCCCGCCCGGCACCTCGGCAAGCCGCGCGGACTCCCGCTCCCGCGCGATGTCCTGGGCGATTTGGCGGTGTTCGGCGGCCTTCCGCTCGTGGAGGGCGGCCATCCGCAGGTGGTACGCCGGGTCGTCCTGCTCGTAGACGTCCGGGACGCCGCTCTCGTCCTCGTCGCGCTCCTCGGCCTCGCACAGGGCCCGGTACTTGGCGTTCCGTATCCGCAGCAGCACCGTGGCCAGCAGCGCCGCGATGAGGGACCCGGTCAGTACGGCGGCCTTGACCTCGTCGGTCAGTACCGCGTCGCCCTCGAAGGCCAGTTCGCCGATGAGCAGCGACACGGTGAAGCCGATGCCGGCCAGCGTCGCCACCGCGAACACGTCCGCCCACGCCAGGTCCTCGCTGAGCGAGGCCCGGGTGAAGCGGGCGGTCAGCCAGGTGCCGCCGAAGATGCCGAGCGTCTTGCCGACGACGAGCCCGAGGACCACGCCGAGCGTCTCCGGCCGGGTGAACACGTCGGCGAGCGCGCCGCCGGAGACCGAGACGCCCGCGCTGAACAGTGCGAACACCGGCACCGCCAGCCCCGCCGACAGGGGGCGTACGAGGTGCTCGATCCGCTCGCCGGGCGAGTGCTCCTCGTCCTTTTCGCGGTGGCAGCGCAGCATCAGGCCCATCGCGACGCCGGCGATCGTGGCGTGGACGCCGCTGTTGTACATCAGCGCCCAGATGACGAGGCCGAGCGGGACGTACACGTACCAGCCGCGTACGCCCCGGCGCAGCAGCAGCCAGAAGAGGGCGAGGCCGGCGACCGCGCCGCCGAGCGCCGCGAAATCCAGGTCCTCGGTGAAGAAGACGGCGATGATCAGGATGGCGAACAGGTCGTCGACGACGGCGAGGGTGAGGAGGAAGGCCCGCAGGGCGCTGGGCAGGGAGGTGCCGATGACGGCGAGCACGGCCAGCGCGAAGGCGATGTCGGTGGCCGTGGGCACGGCCCAGCCGGCCAGGGAGCCGCCGCCGGCCGTGTTGGTGAGGGTGTAGACGAGCGCGGGGGCGGCCATGCCGCACAGCGCCGCCACCACCGGCAGCGCGGCGGCCCTGGGGTCCTTGAGGTCCCCGGCGACCAGTTCGCGTTTCAACTCGATGCCGGCGACGAAGAAGAAGACGGCCAGCAGTCCGTCGGCGGCCCAGTGCGCGATCGACAGGTCCAGGCCGAGGACGGCGGGGCCGAGGTGGAAGTGGCTGACGCTCTCGTAGCTGTGGCTCAGCGCCGGTACGTTCGCCCAGATCAGCGCGGTCACCGCGGCGACCAGCAGCAGGACGCCGCCGACGGTCTCGGTGCGCAGCGCGTCCGCGAGGTAGGTCCGCTCCGGGAAGGAGAGACGGCCGAGGAGCTTGCGGGGCGTGGACAAGGTGGAGACCCTTCCGGTGGATGAGCAGCACGAATCGCGTGCCGACCAGACTTCCCGGCGCCCCATGAGGTTCTTGTTCGGTTGTTGACCTCCTTCTTACCTTAACCGCCGAGGGCACCCGGTGCTCCGGGTGCCCTCCGTGACGTGTGTGTGTCAGTCCTCGCTCGGCGCCGCCGGCAGCCGGGACTGGATCAGGTCCATCACCGTCGAGTCGGTGAGCGTGGTCACGTCACCGAGCTGCCGGTTCTCCGCCACGTCGCGCAGCAGCCGGCGCATGATCTTGCCCGAGCGGGTCTTCGGCAGCTCGGCCACCGGCAGGATCCGCTTGGGCTTGGCGATCGGGCCGAGCGTGGCGCCGACGTGGTCGCGCAGCTGGCCGACCAGTTCCGCGGTCTCCGCCGCCGTGCCGCGCAGGATGACGAAGGCGACGATGGCCTGTCCGGTGGTCTCGTCGGCGGCGCCGACCACGGCCGCCTCGGCGACCGAGGGGTGGGAGACGAGGGCGGACTCGACCTCGGTGGTGGAGATGTTGTGGCCGGAGACCAGCATCACGTCGTCGACCCGGCCGAGCAGCCAGATGTCGCCGTCCTCGTCCTTCTTGGCGCCGTCCCCGGCGAAGTACTTGCCCTCGAACCGGGACCAGTACGTGTCGATGAACCGCTGGTCGTCGCCCCAGATGGTGCGCAGCATCGACGGCCACGGTTCGGTGAGGACCAGGTAGCCGCCCCCGCCGTCGGGCACCTCCTGGGCCTCGTCGTCGACGACGGTGGCCGAGATGCCGGGCAGCGCGCGCTGGGCGGAACCCGGCTTGGCCTCGGTGACGCCCGGCAGCGGGGAGATCATCATGGCGCCGGTCTCGGTCTGCCACCAGGTGTCGACGACCGGTGTGGTGTCCGCGCCGATGTTCTTGCGGTACCAGACCCATGCCTCGGGGTTGATCGGTTCGCCGACCGAGCCGAGGACGCGCAGCGAGGACAGGTCGAACTTGGCGGGGATGTCGTCGCCCCACTTCATGAACGTCCGGATCGCGGTGGGCGCGGTGTAGAGGATCGTGACGCCGTACTTCTGCACGATCTCCCAGAAGCGGCCCTGGTGCGGGGTGTCGGGCGTGCCCTCGTACATGACCTGGGTGGCGCCGTTGGCGAGCGGGCCGTAGACGATGTACGAGTGCCCGGTGACCCAGCCGACGTCGGCGGTGCACCAGTAGACGTCGGTCTCCGGCTTGAGGTCGAAGACCGCCCAGTGGGTGTACGCCGTCTGGGTCAGATAGCCGCCGGAAGTGTGCAGGATGCCCTTCGGCCGCCCCGTCGTACCGGACGTGTAGAGGATGAACAGCGGGTGCTCGGCGTCGAACGCCTCCGGCGTGTGCTCGGCGGACTGCCGGTCGACGGTCTCGTGCCACCACTTGTCGCGGGAGTCGTGCCAGGCGACGTCCTGGCCGGTGCGGCGGACGACGAGGACGTGCTCCACGTTCCCGGCGCGCTCGACGGCCTCGTCGACGGCGGGCTTGAGGGCGGAGGGCTTGCCGCGCCGGTAACCGCCGTCCGAGGTGATGACCACGCGCGCGTCGGCGTCCTGGATGCGGGTGGCGAGCGCGTCGGCGGAGAAGCCGCCGAAGACCACCGAGTGGGCGGCGCCGACGCGGGCGCAGGCCAGCATCGCGATGGCCGTCTCGGGGATCATCGGCATGTAGACGGCGACCCGGTCGCCCTTGCGCACGCCCAGCTCCAGCAGGGCGTTGGCGGCCTTGGAGACCTCGTCCTTCAGCTCGGCGTAGGTGATCGCGCGGCTGTCGCCGGGCTCGCCCTCGAAGTGGAGGGCGACGCGGTCGCCGTGCCCGGCCTCGACGTGCCGGTCCACGCAGTTGTACGCGACGTTCAGCTCGCCGTCCTTGAACCACTTGGCGAAGGGCGGGTTGGACCAGTCGAGTGTCTCGGTCGGCTCCTTCGCCCAGCTCAGCCGGCGGGCCTGCGCGGCCCAGAAGCCGAGCCTGTCAGCCTTGGCCTGCTCGTACGCCTCGGCCGTGACGTTGGCGTGGGCGGCCAGGTCGGCGGGCGGCGCGAACCTGCGCTCTTCACGCAGCAGGTTGGCCAAGGATTCATTGCTCACGACGTCTCCCTTTCCCAGGGTTGTCCGCGGGTTGCCCGCTGTGTCCCAGGCCACAGCTCATCAGACCGCGCGGTCCGATGACAAGGGTCGACGGACAACTGGTGTAGACCTGTTGGCGGAGCGGATCTCGCTCCGGCGGTCCGGCGTCACCGGGGTCGATCCCTGTGCACGGACGCCGGACGGCCGGAGTTCAGACCTTCCCCGCCGGCCGCGGGTCACACCCGGCGGTCAGACCGGCCGGTCCGCCTCCTGGACGGGGTCGAAGACCTCCGCGCCGCCTTCCCGCGCGAGCAGGTACGACTGGGCCTCGCCCACGTGGAAGTACATGCCGTGCAGTTCCAGCGTGCCCTCGCGCAGGGCGCGGGCGACCGACTCGTGGGCCCGCAGGTGCTCCAGCTGCTGGACCACGTTGGTCAGGCAGAGCAGCTCCGTGGCGTCGGCGGGCCGGCGGCCGGCCAGCGGCGTCCAGGAACCGTCGTCCTCGGTCATCCGCTCCAGGCTCGGCCGGCCGTGCCGCAGCCACCGCTTCAGCGGCGTCCGGGCGCCCCCGGGCTCGGAGTGGAGCAGCGCGTGCATCGCGCCGCACCCCGAGTGCCCGCACACCGTGATGGACCGCACCTTCAGCACCTCCACCGCGTACTCGATGGCGGCGGCCACCGAGTCGTCACCGCTCTCCTCGCCGGGCAGCGGGACGAGGTTGCCCACATTGCGCACGGTGAAGAGGTCACCGGGGCCACTGGAGGTGATCATCGATGTGACCAGCCGGGAGTCGGCGCAGGTCAGGAAGAGCTGGGAGGGCCGCTGCCCCTCCCGGGCCAGTCGGGCCAGCTCGCCGCGGACCAGGGGCGCGGTGTTGCGCTGGAAGACGCTGATGCCCCGGGCGAGCGCACGGCCGCTGGACCGCTCGCCCCCGCTCTCCCGCTCGCCGGACGGTGGTGCGGGCCGCGGGGGTTCGCACTGGTGGTTGCGCCAGGCCGTCCAGGGACGGCAGCGGCAGTTCCCGGAGTCGTCGGCGGGTTCGGAGATGCGCGTGCCGGGCCGGCGGCCGGTGATGTCCACGGAGCCGCCCCGCGCGGTGTGCGTCTTCTGCCAGTCCTGGAGCGTCTCGTAGGCCGCGTGGTCCATGAACGAGCCGTCCAGTTCCACGACGACGTCGGTTCCCTGGGGAATCTGGTGCAGGACGCGGCTGAGCCGGGGCACCGCCAGGAACGTCAGCTGGCCGCGCACGTGGACGTGGTGGGCTCCTTCCGTCTCGTCGTGGGTGATGCGGGTGCGGGTGAGGCGGTGCAGGGCGACGCCGACGGCGACGGCGATGCCCAGCGCGACGCCCTCCAGGACGCCGAGGAACACCACGCCCGCGGTGGTGGCCGCGTAGACCAGCACCTCGCGGTGGCGGGTGACCGTGCGGATGTGGTTCAGCGACACCATCCGGATGCCGACGGCCATGACCAGGGCGGCGAGCGAGGCGAGCGGGATCAGCTCCAGGACCGGGACCATCAGCAGCGTGGCGATCACTACGAGACCGCCGTGCAGCATCGTGGAGTTCCGGCTCACCGCGCCCGCGTTCACGTTCGCCGTGCTGCGGACGGCGACGCCCGCGATGGGCAGGCCGCCGAGCGCGCCGGAGACGATGTTGGACGCCCCCTGGCCGAGCAGCTCGCGGTCGAGGTCGGAGCGCGCGACGCGGCCGGACAGGTCCGTGCGGGCGGCGACCAGCTTGTCCACGGCGACCGCGCCGAGCAGCGACTGCACGCTGCACACCAGGGTGATGGTGAGGACGGCGGCGACGACGCCGGGCACCGGTCCGTCGGGCAGCGCGGCCAGCGCGTGGCTGCTCCAGGACGGCAGGTCGACCTTGGGCAGCCGCAGCCCGATGAGGGCGGCGACCGCGGTGGCCCCGGCGACGGCGACGAGCGCGGCCGGGACGGTGCGCAGCAGTTTCCCGATCCGGCCGGGCAGCCGGGGCCAGAGCAGCAGGAGCGCGAGGGTCAGCGCGCTCGCCGACACGTCGGCCGCGTGCAGGCCGGCCAACTGGGCGGGCAGCGCCCGCAGGTTGTCGGGGACGGAGCTCTGCGGGCTGCCGCCCAGGACGATGTGGAGCTGGGCGACGGCGATGGTGACGCCGATGCCGGCCAGCATGCCGTGCACGATGGCGGGGCTGACGGCGAGCGCGGTGCGCGCCACGCGCAGACAGCCCAGGCCGAGCTGGGCGAGGCCCGCGAGGATCGTGATGGCGCAGGTCGCCCGCCATCCGTACTGCTGGATGAGATCGGCGGTGACCACCGTCAGGCCGGCGGCCGGTCCGCTGACCTGGAGCGGGCAGCCGCCGAGCCGGCCGCCGACGACGCCGCCCACCGCGGCGGCGACGAGGCCGGCCTGGAGCGGGGCGCCGGTGGCGAGGGCGATGCCCAGGGACAAGGGGAGGGCGATCAGGAAGACCGCGATCGAGGCCGACACGTCGGCGCCGGCGATGCGGAAGGGGCGCGGGCCCGGTGGCGGGCTGTGCGGTGGGTGAACGTGCTGGGGGCTGTCCGAGTCGGCGCGGGTGGGAACGCAGGCTGACATGTTTTCCCGTCTCCTCCGGGGCTGCGCGGTCGCGTTGTCTGGGTGGTCCCGCTCGGGGCGGGGTCGGTCGCGGCCGTGGGGCACGGCGTACAGCGGCGGGATGCCTCGGCGTCGGAATTCTCACGCTGAGTAAATTCATCGTAATGCAAAGTAAAGGCCAGGAATAGTTTTTGCCCCCATATGGAGCAATGAAGCGCTCGTGAGGGTGAATACGGCATTTCATCGGCTTGTCGTACTAATTCCTTCTCAGTTCCGTGCGAGCTTGTCGGCGCTGACGGCACGGCCCGGCACAGCACCCGACACCGCCGTCATCGGCGTTGGCCCGAGAGAAGGAAGAAGGTGGGCGGATTGGCCGCCAACCACAGGATCGCCGCCTCCCGCGGGACAGCCGCCTCCCGCGGGGCGGCCGTCGCCCGGGGGGCGGCCGTCGCCCGGGGGGCGGCCGTCGCCCGGGGGGCGGCCGTCGCCCGCGGGGCAGCCGCCACTCGCAGGATCGCCGCCGGCTCCGTGACCGTCGCGGTCTGCGCCGCGTCGCTGGCCGGCTGCGGCGCGGAGGGCCCCGGTGAAGGCGTGCACGGACCGAAGGCGAAGCAGGCCCCGGCCGCCCGGAACGCGGTCCGGCTGATCGGCGACGGCTCCACCGCCTACACCGGCGCGCAGCCGCACCTGCCCAGACCCGAGCGGCTGAAGCCGGGCCAGAAGCCGCCGCAGTTCGTGGTGTTCTCCTGGGACGGCGCGGGCGAGGACAGCCAGAAGCTGTTCTCCCACTTCCGCGAGGTGGCCAAGGCCAACGACGCGACGATGACGTACTTCCTCAGCGGCGTGTACCTGCTGCCGGAGGAGAAGCGGGACCAGTACCGCCCGCCGCGGCACTCCCCGGGCAGCTCCGACATCGGCTTCGGCGACGAGCAGGGCATCGCCGACACCGTCGAGCAGCTCCGCCTGGCCTGGCAGGAGGGCAACGAGATCGGCACCCACTTCAACGGCCACTTCTGCGGTGCCGACGGCGGGGTCGGCGAGTGGTCGGCCGAGGAGTGGAAGGACGAGATCCGCCAGGCCAAGCGGTTCGTGAAGACCTGGAAGACCAACACCGGGTCGGCGAAGGCCGCGCCGCTGCCCTTCGACTACGACAAGGAACTCATCGGCGCCCGCACGCCCTGCCTGGAGGGCCGGGAGAACTTCACCGAGGCCGCCGCGGAGATGGGCTTCCGTTACGACAGCAGCGGCGTGAACAACCAGGTGTGGCCCGAGAAGAAGAACGGCCTGTGGGACCTGTCGATGCAGCTCGTGCCGTTCCCCGGCCACTCCTACGAGCAGCTCACCATGGACTACAACTTCATGGTCAACCAGTCGGGCGGTACCACCCAGGGCGACCCGGCCATGCACGAGTTCTGGGGCGACCAGATGCGCGACGGCCTCCTCCAGGGCTTCCGCCGCGCCTACGACGGCAACCGCGCCCCGCTGATCATCGGCAACCACTTCGAGTCCTGGAACGGCGGCACGTACATGCGCGCCGTGGAGGAGGTCGTCGAGGAGGTGTGCACCAAGAAGGACGTGCGCTGCGTCTCCTTCCGGCAGCTCGCGGACTGGCTGGACGCCCAGGACGCGGGGACGCTGCGCAAGCTGCGCGCCCTGGGCGTCGGCGAGGCCCCGGCCGGGGGCTGGGCGTCGTACCTGTCGGCCGACCCGGCGCCGGCTCCGAAGGGGGTGCCCGGGGCGACGGCCGGGAAGCGGTGAGGGGACGGTTAGTGTCGTGCTCATGAGTACGACAGGCGCGACCGCCGAGTCCGATCCCCTGGCGGCCCTGGGCGCACTGCCCGGCGTGGCCGAGTCCGTGGAGTCCGTGCGCAAGGCCGTGGACCGGGTCTACGGCCACCGGATCATGCGGCGCCGCAGCAACGCGGTCACCTCCGAGGCGGCGCTGCGCGGCGCGCGCGGCTCGGCGGCGCTCTCCGGTGCCGACTGGGCCCTTGAGGAGGTGCGCCGGCGTTCCGACTTCAGCGGTGACGGCGAGGCGCGCACGGTGGGCGCGGCGCTGCGGCTGACCGCCGAGGCGGGGCAGTTGCTGTCCGTCTGGCGGCAGTCGCCGCTGCGGGTGCTGGCCCGGCTGCACCTGGTGGCGGCGGCGGACGAGAACGACCGGGTGGGGCGTCCGCGGCAGGCGGGGGAGCCGGTCGACGAGCCGCTGGTCGAGCTGCCGCTGCCGGATGCCGAGGAGGCGCACGGCCGTCTGGAGGGGCTGGCCGCCCTGCTCGTCGCGGGCAGCTCCGCGCCGGCGCTGGTGCAGGCCGCCGTGGTGCACGGCGAGCTGCTCGCGCTGCGCCCGTTCACCTCCCACAACGGCCTGGTCGCGCGCGCCGCCGAACGGATCGTCCTGGTCGGCAGCGGCCTGGACCCGAAGTCGGTCTGCCCGGCCGAGGTCGGGTACGCCGAGCTGGGCCGGGCGGCCTGTCTCGCGGCCCTCGACGGATACGTCTCCGGGACGGCGGAGGGCATGGCCGCCTGGATCGAACACTGCGGCAAGGCGGTCGTGCTGGGGGCACGGGAATCGACGGCGGTGTGCGAGGCGCTGCAACGCGGGGCGGCGTAGGGAGGCGCGGGCCGGCACGGGTCGGCGGAGGCCGATGCGGGCCGGCAGAGGCCGGTGCATACGGGTCGGCGCGGGCCGACGCGAATCCGCATGGATCGGCATGGGTCGACATAGGTCGCGGCGGTACGGGATCCGTACCGCCGCTGGCATGCTCACCGGGTTACCAGGCGTCCTCGGTATGTCGCCCATCAGGTCGGGAACTTTCGCCCGTCACCTGGTGCGGCTGGCCCGTAATCGACGGGTCGACGTCGCGTGGGTGCCCGATGGCCATGCTCGGTCCGTGGGGCCGTATGCGTTGTTGAGGCGATCCTCTCGGATGCCCTTGGTCTCGCGGGCCGTTGAGTCCTTTGTACTCCTGGCGACGGACAAGCGGAAGTGGTGCCCGCACTTCTTTACTTTTAGGTTCACATTTCGTCTTCAGGTACGAAAGGGGCGCCTGGGGGTGCGGTGCGGCGTCACGCCACCGCCCGACGGCGGCCGGCGGCATACCAGACGAGCCCCGCCGTGGCCGCCGCGGCGCCTATCGCGGCGGCGGCCACCAGCGCTGGACGGGGCGGTACGGAGAAACCGGGGACGCGCTGCTTGAGCCGGACCGGCCGGTGGAAGTCGAGGATCGGCCACTCGCGCGCGAGTGCCTCGCGGCGCAGCGCGCGGTCCGGGTTCACGGCGTGCGGGTGTCCGACCGCCTCCAGCATCGGCAGGTCGGTGGCCGAGTCGCTGTAGGCGTAGCAGCGGGCGAGGTCGTACCCCTCGGAGGCGGCCAGCTCGCGGATCGCCTCGGCCTTCGTCGGGCCGTACGCGTAGTACTCCACCTCGCCGGTGAAGCAGCCGTCCTCACCCACCACCATGCGGGTGGCCACGACCCGGTCGGCCCCGAGGAGCGCGCCGACCGGCTCCACGACCTCGGCGCCCGAGGTGGAGACGATGACGACGTCCCGGCCGGCCGTGTGGTGCCGCTCGATCAGGGAGGCGGCCTCGTCGTAGATGATCGGGTCGATCAGGTCGTGCAGGGTCTCGGCGACGAGCGCCTTGACCTGCTCGACGTTCCAGCCCCGGCAGAGCGCGGAGAGGTACTCGCGCATCCGCTCCATCTGGTCGTGGTCGGCGCCGCCCGCGAGGAAGACGAACTGGGCATATGCGGTACGTATGACAGCCCTGCGGTTGATCAGACCGCCTTGGTAGAACGACTTGCTGAACGTCAGTGTGCTCGACTTCGCAATGACCGTCTTGTCCAGGTCGAAGAAGGCCGCGGCGCGGGGCGTCGAGTGAGGTGACGAGGGGGTCGGCGAGTGGGCCGGCGAGTGGTTTTCCACGCCCTGAGCATAGGCGCACCCCATTCGGCGTATCGTGGGGCGTGTGGGTTTGCCTGAGAAGGCTCTCGGGTACACCATGGAAGTCACGGATCGTTCGCGACCGTGCTAACCCGGTCCGACTCCTCCCCCCCCGAGTCGGCCGTGGAGACGACCCCCGCTCTCCCCCCCGGCGGGGGTCGTCGCATGTCCGGACGGGTTTTCATGCGGATCGCGGACCCCGGCCGCGGCCTTTCTCCGATCATCCTCGCGCGCACCCCCTGATCGTCCGACGTCACTGTGGGTAGCCGTCATGCTGCTCTGCGGCAGTCGTACCCAGCTGTGCGGAGAGTGTGCCGACACTCACCGGTATGGGTGACGGCGATATTCACAATCGCCGAGTCGTCCACAGTTATCGACCAAGATCCACACGATTTCCCGGATCGCTGCACCGTGATTCCAACGCGTCCCGGTCGCGCCGAGTTCAACGGCGGCTTCCGTTTGCCGGGCGCGGACGGCCGGTTTTCGCCGGCCGCTCATATGAAGGCCGGTCGCCGGTTCTTCACACGTTTTGGGAATCGCGGGGTCCCACAGGCCGCGCGAGATGCCTGAGGGGGGCACACGCCATGACCGGAACAGTCACGCACGACCCGCCGTCCGCCGCCGGAGGGCGGCGGAGCGGACCGCTGATCGTCACCGAGGATCCCGACCTGCTCGACGACCTGCTGCGGCTGTGCGCCGCGGCGGGTGCCACACCCGAGGTGCGTCCCACGGTGCCCGAGCGCCGGGACGGCTGGGAGACCGCGCCGCTCGTCCTGGTGGGCGACGACGCGGCCCGCCGGGTGCGGGGCGCGCCCCGCAGACGCCAGGTGGTGCTGGTCGGCCGTGACCAGGACGACCCCGGCGTGTGGCGGCGCGCCGTCGAGATCGGCGCCGACCACGTCCTGATGTTGCCCGACGGTGAACAGTGGCTGGTCGACCGCATCGCCGACGTCGCCGAGGGCGTCGGCCGGCCGGCGCTCACCGTCGGCGTCATCGGCGGCCGGGGTGGCGCCGGGGCCTCCACCCTGGCCTGCGCGCTCGCCGTCACCTCCGCACGGGAGGGGCAGCGCACCCTGCTGGTGGACGCCGACCCGCTGGGCGGCGGACTCGACGTGCTGCTCGGCGGTGAGACCACCGAAGGGCTGCGCTGGCCCGCGTTCGCCGCCTCCCGCGGACGGGTCGGCGGCGGCGCCCTGGAGGAGTCACTGCCCGAGCTGCACTCCCTGCGGGTGCTCAGCTGGGACCGCGGCGACTGCGTCGCCGTGCCGCCCCGGGCGGTGCGCGCGGTGCTCGCCGCGGCCCGGCGCCGGGGCGGGGCGGTCGTCGTCGACCTGCCGCGCCGGATCGACGACGGGGTGGCCGAGGTCCTCGCCCAGCTCGACCTCGGGGTGCTCGTCGTTCCCGCCGAACTGCGGGCGGTCGCGGCGGCCGGCCGGGTCGCCTCCGCCGTCGGCATGGTCCTGGGCGACCTGCGGGTCGCGGTGCGCGGGCCGTACGCGCCGGGGCTCGACGACCGGGAGGTGGCGCGGCTGCTCGGGCTGCCGTTGGCCGGCGAGGTCCCCGTCGAGCCCGGACTGCCGCGCGCCACCGAGGGCGGTCGGCCACCGGGGTCCGCCGTCCGCGGACCGCTGGCGCGCTTCTGCCGGGAGTTCTGGGAGCGGGCGCTGACGGAGGAGAGGACCGGATGAGGACGCCGGACGGCCGGGAGGGCCGGGACGAGGGAGGCGGTCGGGGTGGAGGAGGCGGTCGGCATGGAAGAGGCGGTCGGGATGAAAGGGGTGGTCGGGATGGAAACGACGGTCGGGAAGGAAGAGGCGGTCGGGACGGAGGGGGTGGTGTGGGGTGGGGCCGCCGGGAGTCACCGGGGCCCGTGGGCGGCCTCGCGTCCGTGGGCGGCCCCGGGCGCGGGGGTGGCGTGATGCGGGGGCTGCCGGAGTCCCCGGACTTTCCGAGGCCGGTGGGCGGGCAGGGGCGGGAAGACGGCGCGGTACAGGGGCGTCAGGAGCCCGGTGCCGTCGGCATGTCGGCGGCACTGCTCGACGGCGTACGGCGTCACCTCGCCGAGAGCGGGGCGGAACCGACGCCCGCGCACGTGGCACAGGCCCTGCGCGCGCAGGGCCGCGTGCTCGGGGACGCCGAGATCCTCGGTGCTGCCGAACGGCTGCGTTCCGAACTCGTGGGCAGCGGACCCCTGGAGCCGCTGCTCGCCGACCCGTCGGTGACCGACGTACTGGTGTCCGCCCCGGACCGGGTCTGGGTGGACCGGGGCGGTGGACTGCAGCTGACCTCCGTGTCCTTCCCGGACGCCGGGGCGGTCCGGCGGCTCGCGCAGCGGCTCGCGGCCGTCGCCGGGCGCCGCCTCGACGACGCCCGGCCCTGGGTGGACGCCCGGCTGCCCGACGGGACCCGGCTGCACGCGGTACTGCCACCGGTCGCCGTCGGCTGCGCCTGCCTGTCGCTTCGGGTGGTGCGTCCGCGCGCGTTCACGCTCGACGAGCTGGTCGCGGCGGGGACGGTGCCGCCGGGCGGTGACAGGGTGCTGCGCGCGCTGCTGGACGCCCGGCTGTCGTTCCTGGTCAGCGGTGGTACGGGCAGTGGCAAGACGACGCTGCTGAGCGCCCTGCTCGGGCTGGTCGGGACCGGGGAGCGGATCGTGCTGGCCGAGGACTCGGCGGAGCTGCGGCCGGACCATCCGCACGTCGTACGCCTGGAGGCCAGACCGGCCAACCAGGAGGGCGCGGGCCTGGTGACGCTGGAGGACCTGGTGCGCCAGGCACTGCGGATGCGGCCGGACCGGCTGGTCGTCGGCGAGGTACGGGGACCCGAGGTGGTCCACCTGCTGGCGGCCCTCAACACCGGCCATGAGGGAGGGTGCGGCACGGTCCACGCCAACGCCGCGGCGGACGTCCCAGCCCGGCTGGAGGCGCTCGGCACGGCCGCAGGGCTGGACCGGGCCGCCCTGCACAGCCAGGTGGCCGCAGCGCTGTCGGTGCTGCTGCACCTCGTACGGGACCGGACCGGACGGCGGCGGATCGCGGAGGTGCGGGTGCTGGAGCGGGACCCCGCGGGGCTGGTGCGGACGGTGCCGGCGCTGCGGTGGGGCGAGGAGGCGTTCGTGCGGGAGCGCGGATGGGAGCGGCTCAGGGAGCTGCTGGCAGGTGGGGAGAGCGCCGGTGGTGAGCGGGGTGAGTGAGATGAGCGGGGTGGCTGAGCTGTCGACGGCGGTGGCCCTGGCCTGCCTCGCGACGGCGGCGTGGCTGACCGGAGGGCGGCGGCCCGGGGCGCGTCGGGCACGTCTGCTGCTCGCCGGCGGCGGGGCGGGAAGCGGTGCGGGCGGCAGCGTGGGCGGGACCGGAGCGGCGGGAACCGGCCGGGTGACGGCGGGCGGCCTTCGGCTGACGGACGGGCTGCGCCGGCTCCGACGGCGGTGGCGGGCCGAGTGGTGGTCCCCGGTCGCCGGACTGGCGCTGGCGGTGCTGGGGGCGTCGGTCCTGCCGCTCGTCGTGGCGGCGGCCGGGGTTCCGGTACTGCGCCGGGCACGACTGGCGGGCCGGGCGCGGCGTGCCCGGGAGCGGCGGGAGGAGGCGGTGATCGGGCTGTGCGCGTTCCTGGCGGGTGAGGTGCGGGCGGGACGGCAGCCGGGGGAAGCACTGCTGTGCGCCGCGCGGGAGTCCGGCGGGCTCGGCCACGGGCAGGCGGCGGTGCTGGCGGCGGCCCGGTTCGGCGGGGACGTGCCGGGCGCGCTCGCGACGGCGGCGCGGCAGCCGGGTGCCGAAGGGCTGCGGGGCCTCGCCGCGTGCTGGCGGGTCGCCGTCGACCAGGGCGCGGGTCTCGCCACCGGACTGGACCGGCTGACGGGGGCGCTGCGCGCCGAACGGGACCGGCGGGCCGATCTGCGCGCCCAGTTGGCCGGGGCCCGCGCCACCGCGGTGATGCTGGCCGGCCTGCCGGTCCTGGGACTGCTGTTCGGGACGGCCCTCGGGGCCGACCCGCTGCGCGTCCTGCTGCACAGCGGAGCGGGACTGGGCTGTCTGCTGGCCGGCGGAGTGCTGGAGGGGCTCGGGATGTGGTGGGTGGGCCGGATCGTGCGGCGAGCGGAGGAGCAGGCGTGAACGGGAACCTTGTCCACGACCTGGGGGCGGTCATGGGGACGCTGTCGCTCGCCGGGTGGCTGGCGGGGTGGGCGCGTGCCGCCCGGCGGGAAAGGAAGGCACGGCGTCGGCTCGCCGCGCTGCCGCTCGCGGGGCGGACGCGCGCCGCCCCGCGGGTGGGCGCCCTCGGCCGGCGGCTCCGCGCGTGGCTGCCCCTGGTGGGCACGGCGGGCGCGGGGTGGGCGCTGGTCGGCGGCGTCGCGGGAGTGCTGGCGGGGACGGTCGTCGCGGCGGGGCTGTGGCACTGGCAGCGGCGGCGGCCCTCAACGGGTGCGGACACGCGGAGCGACGGCGCCGAGGCGGTACGGCAACTGCCCTTGGCGGCGGATCTGCTGGCGGCCTGTATCGCGGCGGGGGCCGGTCCGGTGGTCGCCGCCCGGGCCGTGGGCGACGCCCTCGGTGGACCGGTCGGCGAGGCACTGGCCCGCGGTGCGGCGGAGGTCCGGCTGGGCGGTGGACCCGGTGGCGCGTGGCACGAGTTGGCCGCGACGCGGGGTGCCTCGGCGCTGGCCCGCCTGTTGGAGCGCGCCGACGAGTCCGGGCTGCCCGCGGCCGGCCCGGTCGCGCACCTCGCCGAGCAGGCCCGCGCGGACCGGGCCCGGGCGACCACGGCACGGGCCCGGCGGGCGGCCGTGGCGGTCACCGCGCCGGTGGGCCTGTGTTTCCTGCCCGCGTTCATCGCGGTGGGCGTGCTGCCGGTGGTGATCGGCGTGGCGGGCGGGGTGCTGGGAGGGGGTGGTGGCTGAGGCGGCGGCCGGGAGACGCGGGTGAGCTGTGCGGGTGAGCCCGGAAAGCGAAGAAGCAAGGAACGCGACAAGGAACGCGACAAGAAGCAGTCAATCCCACGGGGGTCGAGATGTGTCGAATGGTCGGGGCGCGGCTGCGCGCTCTGGTGTGCAGGGCGCGTGCGGTGCGCTGGACGGGTGGAGCCGCGCGGCGGGACGCGGGGATGGTCACGTCGGAGTACGCGATGGGCATCGTGGCGGCGGTGGCGTTCGCGGTGGTCCTCTACAAGGTGGTGACCAGCGGAGCGGTCAGCGGTGAGCTGGAGCGCATCGTGAAGCAGGCGCTCGATGCGCGGATGTGAGAGGGACGCGGGCCGCGGGGGCGACGGGGGTTTCGTGACCGCCGAGACGGCCGTCGCCCTCCCGGTGCTGGTGATGTTCGCCATGGCGCTGGTGTGGGGGCTGCTGGTGGTGGCCGCGCAGATCCAGTGCGTGGACGCGGCCAGGACCGGCGCCCGCGCCGCGGCCCGGCAGGACCCGGCCGACGCGGTCGTCGCGGTCACCCGGGAGGCGGCGCCGGACGGCGCGGAGGTCTCGGTCGGCCGGGATGCGGAACAGGTCCGGGTGGTCGTGGTGGCGAAGCCACCGGTGCTGAGCGGGCTGCCGTTCGAGGTGCGGGAGGAGGCCGTGGCCTCGGTGGAGCGGCCGGCGGGGGTGGCGCCGTGAGGGGCGGGGCCGTGAGGGGCGCAGGCGGAGTCAGGCGAGGGGCGGCTGAGCGGTTCCAGCGGTTCCAGCGGTTCTCGGGCCGCGGCCGGTGTGCCCGCCGGTGCTCCGACCGCGGCTCCGCCACCGTCTGGAGCGTCGGTGCCGTCACGGTGCTGTGTGTGGTCTTCGGCGTCGTCCTGGCCCTGGGGCAGGCGGTGGTGGCCCGGCACCGGGCGGCCGGCGGCGCCGACCTGGCGGCACTCGCGGCCGCGGACCACTGGGCACTCGGCGGCGCCGGGGCGTGCGCCGGAGCGGACCGGGTGGCACGGGCGCAGGGCACGTGGATCGTGCGGTGCGTGCTCACCGGGCAGGTGTCGGACGTGACGGCCGCGTCGGGACGGGGACCGTTCGCGGCGGAGGTCAGGGCCCGTGCGGGTCCGGCGGCGCCGATCCCCTCGGCTCCCGCGCCGGAGTTCACGTCTCCCTCGTTTCTCCCGCCTCTCGCGTCTCCTCCACCTCTTCCACCTCTTCCACCTCTTTCACCCCATCCGCCTCTACGGTCTCATCTGTCTCCACTGCCTCCACCGTCTCGCTTGCCTCCTCCGCCTCCTCCGCCTCCTGCGTCTCTCGCGGAGCCCCCCGCAGCAGCACCGTGAGCAGCTGTACCGCGCCCCTCTTGTGCAACGGGTCGTTGCCGTTGCCGCACTTGGGGGACTGGATGCAGGACGGGCAGCCGGTGTCGCACTCGCAGGAGGCGATGGCCTCGCGGGTCGCGGTGAGCCACGCGCGGGCCGTGTGGAAGGCGCGCTCCGCGAAGCCGGCGCCGCCGGGGTGACCGTCGTAGACGAAGACCGTGGGCAGGAGGGTGTCCGGGTGCAGGGGGATCGATACGCCGCCGATGTCCCAGCGGTCGCAGGTGGCGAAGAGCGGCAGCATGCCGATCGACGCGTGTTCGGCGGCGTGCAGGGCGCCGCCGAGGATCTCCGGGCTGATCCGGGCGGCGTCGAGCTGGTCCTCGGTGACCGTCCACCACACGGCTCGGGTGCGCAGCGTACGGGGAGGGAGGTCGAGTCTCGTCTCGCCGAGGACTTCTCCGGTGATCAGGCGGCGGCGCAGGAAGGAGACCACCTGGTTGGTGACCTCGACGGAGCCGTAGCACAGGCGGCCGTCACCCCAGGGGACCTCGATGTCGGTCTCCAGGACGGAGACGGCGGTGGTGTCGCGGGCCACCGTGGAGTAGGGCGGACTGGCCTGTTCGACCAGGGCGACCGAATCGTCCAGGTCGAGCGACCGCACCAGATACGTGCGCCCCTGGTGCAGGTGGACCGCGCCCTCGTGGACCGTGGTGTGGGCGGCGCCGGCGTCGACCGTGCCGAGGAGCCGGCCCGTGCCCTCCTCGACGACCTGGACCGGGCGCCCGCCCCCGCCGCGGATGTCGGTGAGGTCGGCGGCCCGTTCGCGGCGCGTCCAGTGCCAGGCCCGGGTCCGGCGCCGGAGCAGCTTCGCGGCCTCCAGCTGCGGCAGCAGCTCCGCGCACGCGGGGCCGAACAGCTCCAGGTCCTCCTCCGTCAGCGGCAGCTCGGCCGCCGCCGCGCACAGGTGCGGGGCGAGCACGTAGGGGTTGTCGGGGTCGAGGACGGTGGACTCGACGGGCTGGTCGAAGAGGGCCTCGGGGTGGTGGACGAGGAAGGTGTCCAGCGGGTCGTCGCGGGCGACCAGGACGGCCAGCGCCCCCTGCCCGGACCGTCCCGCCCGGCCCGCCTGCTGCCACAGCGACGCGCGGGTGCCCGGGTAACCGGCGATCACCACGGCGTCCAGGCCGGAGATGTCGACGCCGAGTTCCAGGGCGTTGGTCGCCGCGAGCCCGAGGAGCTCACCGGAGTGCAGGGCGCGTTCGAGGGCGCGGCGCTCCTCGGGCAGATAGCCGCCGCGGTACGCGGCGACGCGCCGGGACAGTGACCGGTCCACCTCGGCGAGGCGTTCCTGGGCGATGACGGAGATCAGTTCGGCGCCGCGCCGGGAGCGGACGAAGGCGATGGAGCGCATGCCCTGCACGGTGAGGCCGGTGAGGAGGTCGGCGGCCTCGGCGGTGGCGGTGCGGCGGACGGGCGCGCCCTTCTCGCCCTCCAGCTCGGTCAACGGCGGTTCCCAGAGGGCGAACACCAGTTCACCTCGGGGTGAGGCGTCGTCCGCGACCTCCACCACCGGCAGGCCGGTGAGCCGGCGGGCGGCCGTCGCGGACTCGGCGGCGGTGGCGGAGGCCAGCAGGAAGACGGGGGAGGAGCCGTAGCGGGCACAGAGCCTGCGCAGCCGGCGCAGGACCTGGGCGACGTGCGAGCCGAACACGCCGCGGTAGGTGTGGCATTCGTCGATGACGACGTACTTCAGCGCCCTGAGGAAGGAGGACCAGCGGGGGTGGGCGGGCAGGACGCCGCGGTGCAGCATGTCCGGATTGGTGAGGACGAAGGTGGCGTACTGACGAATCCATTCGCGTTCCTCGAACGGGGTGTCGCCGTCGTGGACGGCGGCGCGCACCGCGGTCCGGAGAGGTTGTGAAAGTTCCTTCACCGATCGGTACTGGTCCGCGGCGAGGGCCTTCGTCGGAGCCAGGTAGAGGGCGGTGGCGCCCCGGCCGTTCGGTGCCTCGGAGCCGTCCAGAAGGGCCGACAGGACCGGTACCAGATAGGCCAGGGACTTGCCGGAGGCGGTGCCCGTGGCGACGACCACCGAGTCGCCGTCGAGGGCGTGCTCGATCACCCGTGCCTGGTGGGCCCAGGGGTGTTCGATGCCCGCCGCCCGCACCGCGGCGAGCACCTCGGGGCGAATCCGGTCCGGCCAGGGGGCATGGCGTCCCGCGCGCGGGGGCAAGTGCTCCGTATGAGTGATGCGCGAAGCCCGGCTTTGCCCCGCGGCGAGCCGGTCCAGGACCGCGCCCGGATCCGGCCGGGGAACGGGGTCCGTCGGGAGTCCTTCGGAACGGTGATTCTCGGCCATCGGCACCGAGTCTGTCACTGGCGTGACGGACAATGGGACGAAGGCGTCGTGCACGCCTGCCGGTAAGTGATTGAATGCCATCGCGGCTGGCGAACCGTCCCGGGGGCTCCAAGCCGAGGTAACCCCGAGGGGCGACCGCTCGATAGCAAGGTGCTGGAGGATCCGTGGACCTGTCCCTGTCGACCGAGACCATGGGCGATCGCACGATCGTCAGGGTCGGTGGCGAAATCGACGTGTATACCGCGCCCAAGCTGCGCGAGCAGTTGGTCGAGCTGGTGAATGACGGCAGTTTCCACCTTGTCGTCGACATGGAGGGCGTGGACTTCCTCGACTCCACCGGGCTCGGCGTGCTGGTCGGCGGCCTGAAGCGGGTGCGCGCCCACGAGGGCTCGCTGCGCCTGGTCTGCAACCAGGAGCGCATTCTGAAGATTTTCCGCATCACCGGCCTCACTAAGGTGTTCCCGATCCACACCTCGGTCGAGGAAGCGGTAGCGGCCACCGACTGAACGACCACCGCCGTCCCGGGCCCTCGGGGCCGGGGCGGCGCGCAGTTGCAGCAGGGGGCCGGGCTCTCGGCGGCCCGGCCCCCGACAGCACGCCCGTAGTTCCGAGGGGGATGCATGGCCACCGTTGAACTCCGCTTCAGCGCGCTGCCCGAGCACGTCCGTACCGCCCGGCTGGTGGCGGCCGCGGTGGCGCGCAGGGCCGGAGTGGACGAGGCCGTTCTCGACGAGGTCAGGCTCGCCGTCGGCGAGGCCTGCACCCGGGCCGTGGGACTGCACCGGAACGGCGGCATCACGGCGCCCGTGAAGGTGTCGCTGATCGAGGAGGAGAAGCAGTTCTCCATCGAGGTCGGCGACGAGGCGCCGCACGCGCCCGGCGGCGGTGCTCCCGGTGCCGCCGGTGACGACCCGGAGGCCGATGAGGACGAGATGGGCCTCGCGGTCATCAGCGGGCTCGTCGACGACGTGGAGGTCAAGGCCGGGGCGGACGGCGGGCTGATCCGTATGACCTGGCCGACCACCCCGCCCCCCGGCCTGCCGCCCCTGGTCTGACGACCGTCCGCGTTCACCGAATCCGAAGGGCCCTACCACGTAGGGCCCTTTGCCGTGTGCGGAAGTCGGGGCCCGCGCATACAGTGGTTCCGTGCGGGAGCCGAGCGAATTCCTTTACGGGAAGTCCGATTCTGTAAAGCTGAATCGCGCCTATTGATCTCAGCCCGGCCGGGTCAATGCGTCAAAGGCATTACTCTTCCCGCTTGACGGGACGAATACTTTTGTCATGCTCTATTGAGAACCGGTTCCGGTATCTAGAATCCGTCCACATCTTGAGCTCAGCCCAAGCGTCAAGGAGGACGAATGGCGGAGCTTTCCACCTCACAGCAGTTGGCCGCGGTCCTGACCGACGGCAACCGCCTGCTCGTCGCCGTCATCGCCGTCGTGGCCCTGGCGGCGCTGGTGGTCGCGGGCGTCCTGGTGCGCCAGGTGCTCGCGGCCGGCGAGGGAACCGACGGCATGAAGAAGATCGCGGCCGCCGTCCAGGAAGGCGCCAACGCCTATCTGGCCCGGCAGTTGCGCACCCTCGGCGTATTCGCCGTCGTGGTGTTCTTCCTGCTCATGCTGCTGCCCGCGGACGACTGGAATCAGCGGGCCGGACGTTCGATCTTCTTTCTGGTCGGCGCGGCGTTCTCGGCGGCCACCGGATATATCGGCATGTGGCTCGCCGTGCGCAGTAATGTGCGCGTCGCCGCGGCGGCCCGGGAGGCGACGCCGGGGCCGGGTGAACCGAGAAAGGACCTCACCCTCGTCTCGCACAGAGCGATGAAGATCGCCTTTCGTACGGGCGGCGTCGTCGGCATGTTCACGGTGGGGCTCGGCCTGCTGGGCGCCTCCTGTGTGGTGCTGGTGTACGCGGCCGACGCGCCGAAGGTCCTGGAGGGCTTCGGGCTCGGCGCGGCACTGATCGCGATGTTCATGAGGGTGGGCGGCGGCATCTTCACCAAGGCCGCCGACGTCGGCGCCGACCTGGTGGGCAAGGTCGAGCAGGGCATCCCGGAGGACGATCCGCGCAACGCCGCGACCATCGCCGACAACGTGGGCGACAACGTCGGGGACTGCGCGGGCATGGCCGCCGACCTCTTCGAGTCCTACGCCGTGACCCTGGTGGCCGCCCTGATCCTCGGCAAGGTGGCCTTCGGGGACGCCGGGCTGGCGTTCCCGCTCCTGGTCCCGGCGATCGGCGTGGTCACCGCCATGATCGGTATCTTCGCGGTGGCGCCGAGGCGGGCCGACCGCAGCGGGATGAGCGCGATCAACCGGGGCTTCTTCGTCTCCGCGGTGATCTCGCTGGTCCTGGTCGCGGTCGCCGTCTTCGTCCACCTCCCGGGGAGGTACGCGGAACTGGACGGCGTCACCGACGCGGCCATCGCGGGCAGGAGCGGCGACCCGCGGCTCCTCGCGCTCGTCGCGGTGGCCATCGGCATCGTGCTCGCCGCGCTGATCCAGCAGCTCACCGGTTACTTCACCGAGACCACCCGGCGCCCCGTCAGGGACATCGGCAAGACCTCGCTCACCGGCCCGGCCACCGTCGTCCTGGCCGGCATCTCCATCGGCCTGGAATCCGCCGTCTACACCGCCCTGTTGATCGGCCTCGGCGTCTACGGGGCCTTCCTGCTCGGCGGTGCGTCGATCATGCTGGCGCTGTTCGCGGTGGCGCTGGCCGGCACCGGCCTGCTCACCACGGTCGGCGTGATCGTCGCCATGGACACCTTCGGGCCGGTCTCCGACAACGCTCAGGGCATCGCCGAGATGTCCGGCGACGTCCAGGGCGAGGGCGCGCAGGTGCTCACCGACCTGGACGCGGTCGGCAACACCACCAAGGCCATCACCAAGGGCATCGCCATCGCCACGGCCGTCCTGGCGGCGGCGGCGCTCTTCGGGTCGTACCGCGACGCCATCACCACCGGCGCGCGGGACGTCGGCGAGCGGCTCGGCGGGGAGGGTGCGCCGATGAGCCTGATGATGGACATCTCCCAGCCCAACAACCTCGTCGGGCTGATCGCGGGCGCGGCGGTCGTCTTCCTCTTCTCCGGACTGGCGATCAACGCGGTGTCGCGGTCGGCGGGATCGGTGGTCCTCGAGGTGCGGCGGCAGTTCCGGGAGCGGCCCGGGATCATGGACCACACCGAGACCCCGGAGTACGGCAAGGTCGTCGACATCTGCACCCGGGACGCCCTGCGCGAACTCGCCACGCCCGGGCTGCTCGCCGTCATGGCGCCCGTCTTCGTCGGCTTCACCCTCGGCGTCGGCGCCCTGGGCGCCTACCTGGCGGGCGCGATCGGCGCCGGCACCCTGATGGCGGTGTTCCTCGCCAACTCCGGCGGGGCCTGGGACAACGCCAAGAAACTGGTCGAGGACGGCCGGCACGGCGGCAAGGGCAGCGAGGCGCACGCCGCCACCGTCATCGGCGACACGGTCGGCGACCCCTTCAAGGACACCGCCGGACCGGCCATCAACCCGCTGCTGAAGGTCATGAACCTGGTGGCGCTGCTCATCGCGCCGGCCGTGATCAAGTTCTCGTACGGCCCGGACGAGAACGTCGGGGTCCGGGTGCTGATCGCGGCGGTCGCCTTCCTCGTCATCACCGGCGCGGTGGTCGTCTCCAAGCGGCGCGGCACCGCGGTGGGGGACGAGGACGCCGGCGGACGGGAGCCCGAACCGGCGGATCCGGCGGTGGTTTCGTAGGGCGGCCGAGCCACTGGAGGCCAAGAAGCGGGCGGTCGGGCCCTTTTGACGCCCCGACCGCCCGCGCCGTGTGCGTGCGCACCCTCTCACCAGCGCTTCCGTGCGGCTCCCGTGAGCCTTCTCTCGCTTGGTGCAAATGGCTGCAACGGTGGTCTTATCGGATGTTGGTAGCGCGGTTGTCGCCCGGATGGCGTGTATGTTCCGGGGCCGAGAGCCATGGAAGGGACCAATCCGGTGAACAAGAAGCTCGCGGCCGCGCTGTCCGGCGGTGCGGTACTGGTACTGGCGCTGACGGGATGCGGCGGCGACGACAACAGCGACAAGCTGAACTCCTGGGCCCAGCAGGTCTGCGAGGGCGTACAGCCGCAGGCGAAGAAGATCGAGGCCGCCAACGCCGCGATCCAGAAGCAGACCTCGGACAGCAGTCAGCCGGCCGACGTGCAGAAGACCGACGCCCAGGCGTTCCAGGACATGTCGGACGCCTACAAGGCGATGGGCACGGCCGTGCGGAAGGCCGGGGCGCCGGACGTGGAGGACGGCGAGAAGAAGCAGAAGGCCGCGGTCGCCGAGCTGAACCAGCTGTCGTCGTCGTACGCCTCCCTGAAGAAGCAGGTCGAGGAGCTGGACACCAAGGACCAGGCGAAGTTCGCCGACGGGCTCAAGGACATCGCCACCGAGCTGAACAAGCTCAGCGAGAGCGGCAACGACGCCCTCAAGGCGCTGGAGGAGGGCGACGTCGGCCAGGCGATGGCCAGGCAGGCCAGCTGCAAGTCGGCCTCGGCGTCGGCGTCCGCGACGACGAGCTGAGGGGCGACGAGCCGAGGTCCGTCGGCGGACGGGCGGCGGGCGCGATCAGGGCCACAATGGGGGCGTGAGTAACGCCGACGCCCTCTCCCCGCTGCCCGCATCCGACCGCCCCGACACCGCCGCCCGGCTCCGGGACGCGCTGCTCGGGGCCTCGTACACCGCCGACGGGCTGCTGGAGCTGCTCGGCGCCCCCGCCTACGCGGCGCTCTCCCGCGGCGAGACCGTCCCCGCGCTGCGCGCCACGCGCGGCGACACGCCGCTGGAGCTGCTGGTACGGCTGTTCCTGCTCCAGCAGCCGGTGCCGCACGCGCGCGTGGCGGCGATCCTGCCCGTCGACGACTGCCTGGAGAGCGGCTGGCTGGTGCGGGCCGGAGCCGACGAGGTGGCCGCCACCGTCGACGTACGGCCCTACGGCGGACCCGGCGGCGAGGACTGGTTCATCGTCTCCGACCTGGGCTGCGCGGTCGGCGGCGCGGGCGGCATCGGCAGCCGCGCGGAAGGTGTCGTGCTGGGCGTCGGCGGCGCCTCCACGACGCTGGCCGGGCTCACCGTCCGCACGCCCGTCGACTCCGCCCTCGACCTCGGCACCGGTTCCGGCATCCAGGCGCTGCACGCCTCCCGGCACGCCACGCGCGTGACGGCGACCGACGTCAACCCGCGCGCCCTGCACATCACCCGCCTCACCCTCGCCCTGTCCGGGACCCACGGCGCGGACCTGCGCGAGGGTTCGCTCTTCGAGCCGGTACGGGAGGACGAGCGGTACGACCTGATCGTCTCCAACCCGCCCTTCGTCATCTCGCCGGGCGCCCGGCTGACGTACCGGGACGGCGGGATGGGCGGGGACGATCTGTGCCGCACGCTCGTTCAGGAGGCGGGGGAACGGCTGACCGCCGGCGGGTTCGCGCAGTTCCTCGCCAACTGGCAGCACGTGGCGGGGGAGGAATGGACGGACCGGCTCCGCTCCTGGGTGCCGCGCGGCTGCGACGCCTGGATCGTGCAGCGCGAGGTGCAGGACATCACGCAGTACGCCGAGCTGTGGCTGCGGGACGCGGGTGACCACCGTGACGACGTGGCCACGTACCAGGCGCGGTACGACGCGTGGCTGGACGAGTTCGAGGCGCGCGGGGTGCGGGCCGTCGGCTTCGGCTGGATCACGCTGCGCCGCAGTGACGCCGCCGAGCCCTCGGTCACCGTCGAGGAGTGGCCGCACCCGGTCGAGCAGCCGCTCGGTGAGACGGTCCGGGCCCACTTCGACCGGCTCGACTACCTGCGCGCGCACGACGACGCGGCCCTGCTCGAAGCGCGCTTCACCCTGGCCGGTGAGGTCGTCCAGGAACAGGTCGGACTGCCCGGCGCCGAGGACCCGGAACACGTCGTCCTGCGGCAGAACCGCGGCATGCGCCGGGCCACCCGCGTCGACACGGTCGCGGCCGGGTTCGCCGGCGTCTGCGACGGCACGATGAGCGCGGGCCGCATCCTGGACGCGATCGCGCGGCTGCTGGGGGAGGACCCGGTGCTGCTCCGGGACCGTACGCCCGCGCAGATCCGGCTGCTGGTGGAGCAGGGGTTCATCGAACCGGCGGAGTGAGGGACCTCGCTCCGGGCCACCGGTACGGGCGCGGGCGTCGGTACGGGCACGGGCACAGGAACCGGCATGGGCACGGGCACAGGAACCGGCACGGGCGCCGGAACCGGCACGGACACCGTCGCCAATCGGCCACGTCCTGCCGGTGCCGCAGGAAGGGACCGTGAGGTGTCCTGTCGGCCCGTAGGCCCGTAGGTCCGTCGGCTCCTTGTTCACCTCGGCTTCGTCTGGCCGCCGCCCGCGCGTGTCACCCTCCGTGGGACGTGGTACTCGCGGACGGAGAACAAGGGGCACGGGAGCCATGGAACGTGGATCGGCGATCTTCGTGGGCGTGGTGTTCGTCCTGTTCGGAGGCGGTCTGCTGGCGTGGACGGCGACCCAGGTGCGCTACCGGCGACCCGTCGCCCAGGGTGTGAGCCCCGTCGCATCGGCGACCGTCGCGAGCATCGCCGGCGTGCTCGCGCTGACGGCCGGAGCCTGGTGTCTGGCGCACGTATGAGGTATGCCTGGCGCAGGTCCGACGTACGCCGCGGGCGTGCCTGCCGCAGGCCTGCGACGCGCCGCTGACCGACCGCTGACCCGCTTCCGACGAACACCTCACCAGCGCCCCCGCGAACACCTCACGAGCACCTCACGACCGTCTGACGAGCGACGGACGTGCCGCCTGGCGAATCACCTGGCGAGCCGCCCGGCAAACGACCGGCAAGTGACCGGCGAACGACCGGCGAGCCCCTCGCGGACGCGTGCCGGGAGTTCCGCGCGGCGGATTCCGGGGGTTCCGGACGCCGCCCGGGGCGTAACCGAAAGATCGCGCTCCGGATACACCAAGAAAAGCCCGTGGGCACTCCGGGCGGCAGGAAGCGGGTCGGTCGGGTTACCGTTCGAGTGGCCGTTGCGGGCTTTTCCCGTTTGACACGGGGGCGGGAGGTACCGTCACACTCCGCAGCGTCACGAGCGAACAAGGAAGCAGGACCCGACCCCGGAGCCACGCCTGGGGCAGTCCCCAGCGCCGACCGGAGAGAAGAGCGAAGTTGTCCCCGACCAGCGAGACCGCAAACGGCGGCCGCCGACTCGTCATCGTCGAGTCGCCTGCCAAGGCGAAGACGATCAAGGGCTACCTCGGCCCCGGCTACGTCGTCGAAGCGAGCGTCGGGCACATCCGCGACCTCCCCAACGGCGCCGCCGAGGTGCCGGAGAAGTACACCGGTGAGGTCCGCCGCCTCGGAGTGGACGTCGACCACGACTTCCAGCCCGTCTACGTGGTCAACGCCGACAAGAAGGCCCAGGTCAAGAAGCTCAAGGACCTGCTGAAGGAGTCCGACGAACTCTTCCTCGCCACCGATGAGGACCGCGAGGGCGAGGCCATCGCCTGGCACCTCCAGGAAGTCCTCAAGCCCAAGATCCCGGTCAAGCGCATGGTGTTCCACGAGATCACCAAGGACGCGATCCGCGACGCCGTCGCCAACCCGCGCCAGCTCAACCAGAAGCTGGTCGACGCCCAGGAGACCCGCCGCATCCTCGACCGCCTCTACGGCTACGAGGTCTCGCCGGTCCTGTGGAAGAAGGTCATGCCGCGGCTGTCGGCGGGCCGCGTCCAGTCCGTCGCCACCCGGCTCGTCGTCGAGCGGGAACGCGAGCGGATCGCTTTCCGTTCGGCCGAGTACTGGGACCTGACCGGCACGTTCGGCACCGGCCGGGCCGGGGACGCGAGCGACCCCTCCTCCCTCGTCGCCCGCCTGCAGAGCGTCGACGGGAAGCGGGTCGCGCAGGGCCGCGACTTCGACTCCCTGGGACAGCTCAAGAGCGCGAACACCCTCCACCTCGACGAGGCGAACGCCCGCGCGCTCGCCGCCGCCCTGGAGAGCACCGCCTTCTCCGTCCGCTCCGTCGAGTCCAAGCCGTACCGCCGCTCGCCGTACGCCCCGTTCCGTACGACGACGCTCCAGCAGGAGGCGAGCCGCAAGCTCGGCTTCGGGGCGAAGGCGACGATGCAGGTCGCGCAGAAGCTGTACGAGAACGGCTACATCACCTACATGCGTACGGACTCGACGACGCTGAGCGACACGGCGGTCTCCGCCGCCCGCGCCCAGGTCACGCAGTTGTACGGCGCCGACTACCTGCCCGAGCGGCCGCGGACGTACGCCGGGAAGGTCAAGAACGCGCAGGAGGCGCACGAGGCCATCCGCCCCTCCGGCGACCGCTTCCGCACGCCCGCCGAGACCGGCCTGACCGGCGACCAGTTCAAGCTGTACGAGCTGATCTGGAAGCGGACCGTCGCCTCCCAGATGAAGGACGCCACCGGCAACAGCGTCACCGTCAAGATCGGTGGCACGGCGGCCGACGGCCGGGACGTCGAGTTCAGCGCGTCCGGCAAGACGATCACCTTCCACGGCTTCCTCAAGGCGTACGTCGAGGGCGCCGACGACCCCAACGCCGAGCTGGACGACCGTGAGCGCCGGCTGCCCCAGGTGAGCGAGGGCGACGCCCTCACCGCCGAGGAGATCACGGTCGACGGCCACGCCACCAAGCCCCCGGCCCGCTACACCGAGGCGTCGCTGGTCAAGGAGCTGGAGGAGCGCGAGATCGGCCGCCCCTCGACGTACGCGTCGATCATCGGCACGATCCTCGACCGCGGCTACGTCTTCAAAAAGGGCACGGCGCTCGTCCCGTCCTTCCTCTCCTTCGCCGTGGTCAACCTCCTGGAGAAGCACTTCGGGCGGCTCGTCGACTACGACTTCACCGCCAAGATGGAGGACGACCTCGACGCCATCGCCCGCGGCGAGGCCCAGGCCGTGCCGTGGCTGCGGCGGTTCTACTTCGGTGAGGGCGCCGGCACGGGTACGGCGGCCGAGGCCGGCAACGGTGACGGCGACCACCTCGGCGGGCTCAAGGAACTGGTGACCGACCTCGGCGCGATCGACGCCCGGGAGGTCTCCTCGTTCCCGGTCGGCAACGGCATCGTGCTGCGGGTCGGCCGTTACGGCCCGTACGTCGAGCGCGGTGAGAAGGACTCCGAGAACCACCAGCGGGCCGACGTCCCCGAGGACCTGGCGCCCGACGAGCTGAGCGTCGAGCTGGCGGAGGAATTGCTCGCCAAGCCGAGCGGCGACTTCGAACTGGGCACCGACCCGGCCACCGGGCACACGATCGTCGCCAAGGACGGCCGCTACGGCCCGTACGTCACCGAGGTGCTCCCCGAGGGCACCCCGAAGACCGGGAAGAACGCGGTCAAGCCGCGCACGGCCTCCCTCTTCAAGTCCATGTCGCTGGACACGGTGACGCTGGACGACGCCCTGAGGCTGATGTCGCTGCCGCGGGTCGTCGGCACCGACGCCGAGGGCGTGGAGATCACCGCGCAGAACGGCCGCTACGGCCCGTACCTCAAGAAGGGCACGGACTCGCGGTCCCTCACCTCCGAGGAACAGCTCTTCACGATCACGCTGGAGGAGGCGCTGGCGATCTACGCCCAGCCCAAGCAGCGCGGTCGGGCCGCGGCCAAGCCGCCGCTGAAGGAACTGGGCACCGACCCGGTCAGCCAGAGGCCGGTCGTGGTCAAGGACGGCCGCTTCGGCCCGTACGTCACCGACGGGGAGACCAACGCGACGCTGCGCTCCGGCGACAGCGTGGAGGAGATCACTCCGGAGCGCGGTTACGAACTGCTCGCCGAGAAGCGGGCCAAGGGACCGGCCAAGAAGACGGCGAAGAAGTCCGCCGCGAAGAAGGCCCCGGCGAAGAAGACGGCCGCCAAGAAGACGGCGGCGAAGAAGACGGCGGCGAAGAAGACGGCGGCGAAGAAGACCGCCGCGAAGGCGACGGCGGCGAAGAAGACCGCCGTGAAGAAGAGCGCCGCGAGGACGACGTCCGCCGCCGCGGCCGAGGAGACGACGGGAGCCGCCAAGAAGGCCACCGCGTCGAAGGGCGCCGAAGGCTGAGGTCCCCTCTTCGTGGGACGTCCTCTTCACGGGACGTCCCTCTCGCGGGGCATCCCCTTCGCGGGACGTCCTCTTCGCGGGACGTCCTCTTCGTGGGACCTCCTCTTCGTGAATGTCCTTCGTGGAACGCCCCTTCGTGGAACGCCTCTCTTCGCGAAACGAACGCCCCGGCATCGATTCGGTGTCGGGGCGCGCGTACGTTCGGGCGTGGAGGCGGTGTTGTCGGCTGCTCCCGATAGGCTGAACGCATGACGCGAGCCGAGCAGCCCACGGCCCCACACCCGGCCCCCGACGAAGCGCTGGTGGCGGACTCCCGCGAGCGCGCCATCCGTGCCCTGCTGCGCCGGCCGCAGCTGCGGCGTTTGTGGAGCGCCCATCTCGTGGGCGGCGTCGGCGACACGCTCGCCCTGCTGGTGCTGGTCCTGCTGTCCGTTCAGGCGGCCGTCTCCGTGGGCTCGTTCGGCGGTGGCTACCGTGGCGTGGCGTTCGCAGTGGCGACCGTTTTCGCGGTGCGCGTCCTGGCGACCGTGCTCTTCGGCGCCGTACTGCTCGGACCGCTCACCTCGCTCACCGCGCAGGACGGTCCGCTGGACCGCCGCTGGACGATGGTCGGCGCCGACGGCCTGCGGGCGGCGCTGCTGATCGTCGCGCCGCTGTGGATCGACTGGACGCCGGACGACGCCCTCGCCGCCCTCCTGGCGACCGTCTTCGTGGTCGGCGTCGCCGAGCGCTTCTGGACGGTGTGCCGGGAGAGCGCGGCCCCCGCGCTGCTGCCGGCGCCGCCCCTGGAGGGCGCGACGGTGCGCCCGCTGCCCGACCACATGGACACGCTGCGCCGGCTGTCGCTGCGTACCGGCTTCGTGTCGGTGCCGCTCGCGGCGGTGGCGCTGGTCGTCGCCGGACTGCTCAACAACCTCCTGGGCGCGGGGATCGACTGGTTCGCCGAGCACCAGGCGGCCCTCGCCTCGTACCTCGCGGCCGGACTGTTCGCCGCGTCGGTGTCGGTGGTGGCCTTCCTGGAACTGCCCGCCGCGCGCACCCCGCGCGCGCGGTCGCCGCTGGAGGGGCTGCGCCGCCCGAGGAGCGGCACGGGCGCCGACAAGGGCCGTACGGGAGTGCTGCCGCTGCTGGTGCTGGCCTGCGCCGCGGTCGCCGGCGCGGTGGCCGCCGCCGTCGCCGTGGCCGTCCTGCACGCCAAGGACCTGGGCGGCGGACCGGTGCTGTACGGGCTGGCGGTGGGCCTGCTGACCGGCGGCGTGGTCGTCGGCATCCGCACGGCGCGCGCCCTGCTGCCCTCGCTGTCCCGCCGACGGCTGCTGGCCCTGGCGATCGCCGTCGAGGGCATCGTCCTGCTGGTGGCCGGCCTGGTCCCGGACGGCACCACCGTGCTGCTGCTCCTGGCGCTGGCCGGTGCCTGCGCGGGCGTGGCCGCCAACGTGGGGCACACCCTGCTCGACCAGGAGACCGAGGAGGCCCGCCGGGCCCGGACGACCGAGCACCTGCACGCGTGCGTGCGGTTCGTCGTGGCGCTCGCCGCCGTGATCGCCCCGCTGGTGGCCGCGGGCATCGGGCCGCACCGGCTGGAGAACGGCAGGTTCGTCTTCGCGCACGGCGGCGCGGCGTTCACGCTGATGCTGGTCGGCGCGCTGCTGCTGCCGGTGGCGGCGCTGGTGCTGGCCAAGGTCGACGACCGTTCCGGGGTGCCGCTGCGGCAGGACCTGCGCGACGCGCTGCTCGGCGGCGACGACCCGGTGCAGGCGCCCGCGGCCGGCGGGTTCTTCATCGCCCTGGAGGGCGGCGACGGCGCCGGGAAGTCCACCCAGGCCGAGGCGCTCGCCGAGTGGATCCGGGGCAAGGGCCACGAGGTCGTCCTCACCCGTGAGCCGGGCGCGACGCCGGTCGGCAAGCGGCTGCGCTCCATCCTGCTGGACGTCTCCAGCGCCGGACTGTCGCACCGCGCGGAGGCGCTGCTGTACGCCGCCGACCGCGCGGAGCACGTCGACACGGTGGTGCGGCCCGCGCTGGAGCGCGGCGCGGTCGTCATCTCCGACCGGTACATCGACTCCTCGGTGGCCTATCAGGGGGCCGGCCGTGACCTGTCCCCGACCGAGATCGCCCGTATCAACCGCTGGGCGACGAACGGGCTGGTGCCGCACCTGACGGTCCTGCTGGACGTATCGCCGCAGACCGCCCGGGAGCGGTTCACCGAGGCGCCCGACCGGCTGGAGTCGGAGCCCGCCGAGTTCCACGCGCGCGTACGGGCCGGTTTCCTGACCCTGGCCGCCGCCGACCCCGGGCGGTACCTGGTGGTCGACGCCGGCCAGGAGCCCGAGGCCGTCACCACCGCCGTACGGCACCGGCTCGACCGGGTGCTGCCGCTGTCCGCGGCCGAGATCAAGGCGCAGGAGGAAGCGCGTCGCAAGGCCGAGGAGGAGGCGCGTCGCAGGGCCGAGGAGGAGGCCGCGCGCAAGGCCGAGGAAGAGCGGCTGGAGCGCGAGCGGCTGGCGGAGCTGGAGCGGCTGCGCAAGGAGGAGGAAGAGCGCAAGCGGCGCGAGCTGGAGGAGGCGCAGCGGCGCGAGGCCGAACGGCAGGCGGAGGAGGCCCGGCAGCGGGCCGAGGAAGCGCGCCGCAGGGCCGAGCAGGAACGGCAGCGGCTCCTCGCGGAGGAGAAGGCGCGGGCCGAGGAGGAGGCCCGGCGCAAGGCCGAGCAGGAGCGCCTGCGCAGGCAGGCCGAGGAGGAGGCGCGGCTGCGGGCCGAGGCCGAGGCCAGGCGTCTGGAGAAGCAGCGCAAGGCCGAGGAGGCGTTGCTGCGCGCCGAGGAGGCCCGCCGGGCGGCGGAACAGGCGGCTGCGGCGGTGGCGGCCGGGCCGCGGCCCACGGCCCCGCCCGCGGCGGACGCCCCCCGGCGCCAGACGCCCCCGGACGCGATGACCGTGCCGACACCGCTGGTCACGCCGACCAACGCCTCCGGCGGACCGCTGGAGGAGACGGCGGTACTGCGGCAGGTGCGGGACGAGCCCGCCGACCGCCCCTCCACCGGAGGGCGGGGCGAGCGCATCAGCCTCTTCAAGGACGACGGGGACGAGGACGGGCGCTCCGGGGCGCCGTCCGGGGTCTCCGAGGCCGAGGTGACGGCTGAACTGCCGGTGCCGCCGGTGGCGTCGGCCGCGTCGGCTCCGGCGGGGGCGCAGGCTTCGCCGGGTGAGGCGGAGGTGACGGCGGAGCTGCCGGGTGTGCGGCCGGGTGAGGCGGAGGTGACGGCGGAGCTGCCGGGTGTGCGGCCCGGTGAGGCGGAGGCGACGGCGGAGCTGCCGTCGGTGGCGCCCGGTGCGGCCGATGAGACGGCGGTGCTGCCCCAGGTGCGCGAGGACGCGCCGGCTGACCGGTTCCCGCCGGGTTACTTCCGGGACGAGGAGCGGGGCGCCGGGCAGTCCGGGCCGGATGACGGCGTGGACCGTACGCGGGAGCTGCCGCAGGTCGAGCCCGACCAGGCGCCGCGGCGCCGGACCCGGCCCGACTGGGCCGAGGAGACGCCGCTGGACGACCTGCCGACACTGGCGGACGAGCTGCTCGGCCCGCGCGCGGACGACGGCGACGACGAAGGCGGCCGGGGCCGGGGCGGCCGGGGCCGCTGACCGGCAGGCGTGACCGAACCGGTGAGCGTGTCCGGGCTGTCGGTGTCGGTGTCGGCGGGAGTGTCCGGGCTGTGGGTGTCCGGATCGGCGGGCGCACGCGGGACGTCGGCGTCGGTGTCGGCGGGCGTATCGGGGCCGTCGGCGGTGGCTGACCCGTGGCGTCCGGACCGTCGGCGGCCCGTTGTCAGTGGCCGCCTCCACAATGGAGGGACGCGGCGCGAAAGGCGGCGCGGAGGGCGATGACAGCCGGTGCGCGGGCAGTGCGCCGGCCGTGCCGGGCAGTGCACGGACAGCGTGGGGAAGGACGGCGTGACCCATGACCGTATGGGACGACCTGGTCGGACAGGAGCGGGTGAGCGAGCAGCTCACCGCCGCCGCCCGGGACGCCGACGCCTTGGTCGTGGCCGCCGCGGCCGACGCCCCGCCGCCCGGGGTGTCGAAGATGACGCACGCCTGGCTGTTCACCGGCCCGCCCGGCGCCGGAGTGACGAGGGCGGCGCGGGCCTTCGCCGCCGCGCTGCAGTGCGTGAGCCCCGACCGCGCGCTCGGCGGCGTCCCCGGCTGCGGGTTCTGCGACGGCTGCCACACCGCGCTCGTCGGCACCCACGCGGACGTCAGCACGGTCGCCGCGGTGGGCGCGCAGATCCTGGTGGAGGACATGCGGGACACCGTCCGCAAGTCGTTCACCTCGCCGGCGGGCGGCCGCTGGCAGATCATCCTCGTCGAGGACGCCGAGCGGCTGAACGAGAAGTCGGCCAACGCCGTCCTCAAGGCCGTCGAGGAACCGGCCCCCCGTACGGTCTGGCTCCTGTGCGCCCCCTCGATCGAGGACGTCCTGCCCACGATCCGCTCCCGCTGCCGCCATCTGAACCTGAGTACGCCGTCCGTCGACGCCGTCGCCGACATGCTCGTACGCCGCGAGGGCGTCGAACCGGACGTCGCCGCCGCCGCGGCCCGCGCCACCCAGGGCCACGTCGACCGGGCCCGGCGGCTGGCCACCGACCCCGCCGCCCGCGCGCGCCGCGCCGCCGTACTGAAGCTGCCGCAGCGCGTCGAGGAGGTCGGCGGCGCGCTCAAGGCCGCCCAGGAACTGGTCGACGCGGCGAGCGAGGACGCCAAGCAGCTCGCCGAGGAGGTGGACGGCAAGGAGACGGAGGAGCTGAAGGCGGCACTGGGCGCGGCACAGGGCGGCCGGATGCCGCGCGGCACGGCGGGGGTGATGAAGGACCTGGAGGACAAGCAGAAGCGGCGCAGGACCCGCACCCAGCGCGACAGCCTCGACCTGGCCCTGACCGACCTCACCGCCTTCTACCGCGACGTCCTCGCCCTCCAGCTCGGCTCCCGGACCGCCATCGCCAACGCGGACGTGGAGGACGCCCTGGAGCGGATGGCGCGCGCCGGCACCCCGGAGGCCACGCTCCGCCGTATCGAGGCGATCGCCGCCTGCCGCCAGGCCCTGGACCGCAACGTGGCACCGCTGCTGGCCGTGGAGGCGATGACGATGGCGCTGAGATCGGGCTGAGCGGACGGCGCCGGAGACCGGACGAAACCGGGTGGGAGCGGAACAGACCTGGTCGTCCCTGGTCAGACATGGCGGGACCGGGTGAAGGCGAGCGAGGGGGCAGGGGCCGGGTAACCCGTCCGTGGCCACATCGACCACGCAGGGCGTTCGAGTCGGCGCGGAGCGTTACGCTCGCCGGATGCACACAAGGCGCACTCTCCGCAGAACCCGTACCGGTCTCGCACTCCTCGCCGCCGCGCTGTTCGCCGCCGCGTGTTCCTCGACGGGCGCGTCGTCCTCGGCGAGCCCGGCCCCGGAAGGGGTGCTGGCCGCGCTGCCCCGGGCCACGCCGTCGGACCTGGCGCCGTACTACGGGCAGAAACTGAACTGGCGCGACTGCGGTGTCCCCGGCTTCCAGTGCGCCACGATGAAGGCCCCGCTCGACTACGCGCACCCGTCCGACGGGGACGTCCGCCTCGCCGTGGCCCGCAAGAAGGCCACCGGCCCCGGGAAACGGCTCGGATCGCTGCTGGTGAACCCGGGCGGCCCGGGCGGCTCCGCGGTCGGCTACCTCCAGCAGTACGCCGGCGTCGGTTACCCCGAGGAGGTGCGCGCCCGCTACGACATGGTGGCCGTCGACCCGAGGGGCGTGGCCCGCAGCGAGCCCGTGGAGTGCCTCAAGGGCCGGAAGATGGACGCGTACACGCGGACGGACGTCACTCCGGACGACGAGCGGGAGACCGAGGCGCTCGTCGCCGCCTACCAGGACTTCGCCGAGGGCTGCGGCGCCGACGCCCCCAAGCTGCTCCGGCACGTCTCGACCGTGGAAGCGGCCCGCGACATGGACCTGCTGCGCGGGGTGCTGGGCGACGAGAGGCTGACGTACGTGGGGGCGTCGTACGGGACGTTCCTCGGGGCGACGTACGCGGGGCTGTTCCCGGACCGGGTGGGCCGGCTGGTGCTGGACGGCGCGATGGACCCCTCCCTGCCCGCCCGGCGGCTGAACAGGGAGCAGACGGCCGGCTTCGACACCGCCTTCCGGTCCTTCGCCGAGGACTGCGTACGGCGCTCCGGGTGCCCGCTCGGCGGCGAGGGCACCGGGCCCGGACAGGTGGGCGAGAACCTGAAGGCGTTCTTCGAGGAGCTGGACGCCCGGCCGGTCCGCACCGGCGACGCCGACGGCCGCGAACTCACCGAGTCCCTGGCCACCACGGGCGTCATCGCCGCCATGTACGACGAGGGCGCCTGGCCGCAGCTGCGCGAGGCCCTGACGGCCGCGATGCGGAAGAACGACGGCACCGGCCTGCTGGCCCTGTCCGACAGCTACTACGAACGCGACCCCGACGGCACCTACACCAACCTCATGTCCGCCAACGCCGCCGTGAACTGCCTCGACCTCCCGGCGGCCTTCTCCTCGCCCGACGAGGTCCGCGACGCGCTCCCCGAGTTCGAGAAGGCGTCCCCCGTCTTCGGCGAGAGCCTCGCCTGGGCCTCCCTGAACTGCGCGTACTGGCCGGTCCAGCCCTCGGGCGAACCCCACCGCATCACCGCCGACGGCGCCGCGCCGATCGTGGTGGTCGGCACCACCCGGGACCCGGCGACCCCCTACCGCTGGGCCGAGTCCCTGGCCGCCCAGCTCTCCTCCGGCCGCCTCCTCACCTACGACGGCGACGGCCACACCGCCTACGGCCGCGGCAGCACCTGCGTCGACTCCGCGATCAACACCTACCTCCTGCGGGGCACGCCGCCGGCGGACGGGAAGCGCTGCGCGTAGCCGGCCGCGCACGGTCCCCGTACCGGCCCCGGTGCCCACCCGGGGCCGGTACGAAGCACCCTGCGAAACTGTGTAGACTTACCGACGTCGCTGATCGCACCCTGGTGCGCAGGACACGCCGCCTTAGCTCAGATGGCCAGAGCAACGCACTCGTAATGCGTAGGTCTCGGGTTCGAATCCCGAAGGCGGCTCTGGAAAAGCCCAGGTCACATAGCCCGTGACCTGGGCTTTCGTGTTGCTCGGGGTATGTCGCGTCACATGGCCGGGGCGTCGTGAGATCGCTTGCGCGAGCGATGCGTGAGCGGAGCGCTCCGGTGCCCTACTTCTTGGGCTTCTTCCGCTTGGGGCTTCCACCTTGATCGTGGACACCGGTTGTCATGCAGCGATGGCCGGCGTAGTGGATCTCTGTTCGAAGGCGACCGGCGTGAGGTAGCCGATTGTGGAGTGCCTGCGCCGGTGGTTGGAGAAGCCGAGCCAGTGGAAGACTGCGAGGCGGGCGGCTCGTGCGGTCGGCCAGCCGCGCCGGCCGGGCAGGACCTCCCGCTCGAGCGAGGCGAAGAACGACTCCGCGGCGGCGTTGTCCGCGGAGGTGCCGACCGCTGCCCTGGACCGGCGGATCCCGGCCTGGTGGCAGGCGTCGGCGAATGTCTTCGACCCGTATCGAGCCCCGTGATCGCTGTGGAAGATGACGCCGTCCACCCTGCCGCCGCGCGTGCGGACGGCCGCGTTGAGCGCGTCGGTGACGAGCTCGAAGCGGCTCACCAGTTCGTCTCGCCCGCGAAATACTTGGCCGCCCGGCGCAGGATGTCGCGTTCCCTCTCCAGCTCGCGGACCTGCTCGCGCAAGGCCGCGATCTCCGCGTCCTTCGTGGACTGTGCGACCGCCTCGGGCCGCTCGGCATGCTCCGCGGTCTTGATCCACTGCCGCAGCGTCTCGTGGTTCACGCCGAGCTCGGCGGCGATGCGCGAGACGGGCCGGCCCGACGAACGGGCCGGCGCCACCGCGTCCGCCCGGAACTCCGCCGAGTATTTATAGGTCCCACCTGGGACTCCTCTCCCTGGACTCAAAATCCAGTGTCGAGGTGTCCACGATCAAGGTGGAGGGCTCCTTCCGGGGGTGTCCGCCAAGGGCTCTCGTCGCCGTGGTTGTGTGGCCGCGCTTTGGGCGCCGGGCCGGCCTTCGCGCCGGTGGCGCGGGAGTGCCGGCGGCCCCGGTGGTCCGGGGAATCCCACGGGTCCGCGGGCCGGTGTCCCGGCGCGGCGAACGTGAGTTCCCCTGCGGTATGGTGGGCGGGGGCCCACCTTGGTGGGCGCTTGCCCGGTCGTCAGCGCGGGTGAGGTCGACAAGGCGAAGAGGACGCACAATGCCGACGGGAGTGCATCTCCGGGATCCGCGCGAGCAGCTGTTCAGCGCCGCCGAGCACATCCTGCTCCAGGACGGTCCGAACGCGCTCACCAGCCGCTCGGTGACCGTTCAGGCCGGCTGCGCCAAGGGTGTCCTGCACCGGCATTTCGAGTCGTTCGACGCCTTCCTCGCGGAGTTCGTGCTGGACCGCATCGAGCGGATGCGGCCGCAGGGCGCCGCGCTGCGCGAGGCCGCCGGGACCCGCACCGTGATCGACAACCTCACCGACGCGGTGCTGCGCCTCTTCGGGCCGCTCGCCGTGTCGATCGTCGCCCTCGTCACCTTCCAGAACCAGGTGCGGACGCGGCTGCGCGAGGCGCGGCCGGTCGGCGGTGTCCCGGTGCTCGCCGAGATCGCCGTCATCCTCACCGCCTACCTCGACGCCGAGCGTGACCTGGGGCGCGTCGCGGCCGACGCCGACGTCGCCGTGCTCGTACCGACCCTGGTCGGAGCGCTGCACCTGCGCTTCGCGGGTTCGGACGACACGCCTCCCGGCGCCGAGGACGTCCGCGAGGTCGTCGCCGCGGTCCTCGCCGGAGCCGTGGTGTAGTTCCGGACCGGGCACGGCGCGGGTGACCTGTGCCGCGCGTGCCGTGCGCGTCGCCGCTGTGCGTGCCGCGCGTGCCGCCGCTGTGCGTGCCATGCGCGTCGCCGCCGTGCGTGCCGTGTGTGCCGTGCGCGTCGCCGCCGTGCGTGCCGTGTGTGCCGTGCGCGTCGCCGCCGTGCGTGCCGTGTGTGCCGTGCGCGTCGCCGCCGTGCGTGCCGTGTGTGCCG